>QQUB01000570.1 GCA_008501835.1 Bacteroidota bacterium | reverse complement strand
GAATTCACATAAATAAATTCCCTGCCATGTACCCATATTAAGTCGCCCATTGGTGATGGGGATGGTAAGATTTGTGTCCGTCAATGCCGTTTTTATATGTGCAGGCATGTCATCCGGTCCTTCCATCGTATGCTTCAAGAACGGCATATTTTCCGGGACCAGTTTATTGAAAATACTTTCAAAATCTACTCTGACCGAGGGGTCTGCATTTTCGTTGATCGTGAGGCCGGCGGAGGTGTGTTTGATGAACAAATGGAGCACTCCTGATTGCGGTAATTCAGGCAGGTGCCTGACAACCTCCCGGGTAATGAGGTGGAATCCTCTGGAAAAAGCGGGCAGGCTAAAGGAAGTCTGTTTTATCATTGGTCGGTAATTTATGAGCAAACTTACATCATTTTTTTTGTCTTGTAACCAATTTCAATATTCAGAATAGAGACAGTCTATTTGCAAATAAAAATTATGAATCTGCTTTATTCCGTTAACTTTCCTAAAGTCAAGGTGTTTTTTATACAGGAACCACAACCAATTTTACTGCTCCCAGTGGTAAAAAGTGTTCTTAATTAATTATTTTTGCTGGCCTTATCCGAACAGGCTTTTTTAAACATTAAACTTACAAACCTATGGCATTCGACATTGACATGATACGGGCCCATTATTCCCGTTACGCCGACAAGGTAAATGCAGCGAAAAAGGAGTTGGGCCACCCACTCACTTTAGCTGAAAAAATTCTATACGCTCACCTGCATGAAGACTCTCCACTTCAAAAATACGGAAGGGGTAAAGATTATGTTTTCTTTTCTCCTGACCGTGTGGCCATGCAGGATGCAACAGCTCAAATGGCTCTCCTTCAATTTATGATGGCCGGGCGCGATAAAGTTGCGGTTCCTTCAACTGTGCATTGTGATCACCTCATCCAGGCAAAAGTTAATTCTGAGATCGACCTCAAAGTAGCTGAGGATATCAACTCTGAAGTTTACGCATTCCTACAGTCTGTTTCGAATAAATACGGCATTGGATTCTGGAAACCGGGTTCAGGTATTATCCACCAGGTAGTTTTGGAAAATTACGCTTTCCCTGGCGGTATGATGATCGGTACAGATTCTCATACGGTGAATGCCGGAGGTTTGGGTATGGTAGCTATTGGAGTTGGTGGTGCTGATGCTGTTGACGTAATGGCCGGAATGCCATGGGAACTGAAGATGCCCAAACTGATAGGCGTTAAACTCAAAGGAAAAATGAGTGGCTGGACCGCTCCTAAAGATGTTATCCTCAAGGTAGCAGGTATCCTCACCGTTAAAGGTGGTACCGGAGCTATTGTAGAATACTTCGGGGAAGGTGCCGAAAGCATCTCCTGTACCGGAAAAGGAACCATCTGCAATATGGGTGCAGAGATCGGAGCAACGACTTCTACTTTCGGCTATGATGATTCCATGGAGCGTTACCTCCGTGCTACCGGTCGTGAGGAAGTTGCTGACATGGCTAATCAGGTAAGGGAACACCTGACCGGTGACCCGGAAGTATATGCCAATCCAGAAAAATACTTCGACGAGGTGATTGAGATCGACCTGGCTGAATTACAGCCCCACCTCAACGGTCCTTTCACTCCGGACCTGGCTACGCCAATTTCAGAAATGAAAGACGTTCTCAAAACAGTTGACTGGCCAAGCAAGATCGACGTTGGTTTGATCGGTTCATGTACCAACTCTTCCTATGAAGACCTTACCCGCGCAGCATCTATTGCCAAACAGGTAAAAGATAAAAAACTGGTTATGAAAGCTGAGCTGGATATCAATCCAGGTTCAGAGCAGGTGAGATTCACAGCCGAAAGAGACGGACTGTTAGATCTTTTCACAGATATTGGTGCCAACTTATTCACCAATGCCTGCGGACCATGTATCGGTCAGTGGGCACGTGCAGGTGCTGAAAAGCAGGAAAAAAATACCATCGTTCACTCTTTCAACAGAAACTTCTCCAAGAGAGCTGATGGTAATCCAAATACCCACGCTTTTGTAGGGTCTCCGGAACTGGTTGCCGCAATGGCGATTGCAGGAGACCTGAACTTCAACCCAATGGAAGACACGCTTGTAAATGCAGACGGTGAAGAAGTAAAACTGGATCCTCCTTTCGGAGAAGAATTGCCTGCTAAAGGTTTTGATGTTGAAGATCCGGGGTATAACGCCCCTGCTGAAGACGGAAGTGGCGTTGAAGTGGTTGTAGATCCAACTTCAGACAGGCTGCAATTGCTTACTCCTTTTGTGCCGCTTACTCAGGAAGGTATGACGGGTATGCGCCTGTTGATCAAAACCAAAGGAAAGTGTACCACGGACCACATTTCTATGGCAGGTCCATGGTTGAAATACCGTGGCCACCTTGAAAATATTTCCAACAACTGTTTCATCGGCGCCATCAATAATTTCAATGATGAAGCCAACAAAGTACTGAACTTTGAGACAGGAGAATACATGGCTGTTCCTGATTCCGCAAGAGCATACAAAAATGCAGGTATCGGCACTGTAGTTTTCGGTGAAGAAAATTATGGCGAAGGATCTTCAAGAGAACACGCAGCTATGGAGCCTCGTTTCCTCGGTGTAAAAGCAGTTATCGTTAAATCATTCGCACGTATCCACGAGACAAACCTGAAAAAACAGGGAATGCTCGGTTTCACTTTTGTTGATCCCGCTGATTACGATAAAATACGTCAGGACGATGTCATCGATATCACAGGATTTGATGACATGGCACCAGGTAAAAATCTGACTGTTGTGCTGCATCATGCAGATAGTACGGAAGATTCATTTGAGGTTGCTCATACTTACAACCAGGCGCAGATCGACTGGGTTCGTGCCGGTTCAGCCTTGAACAAGATCAGAGAAGATATTTCGGCCTAGGGTCGTTATGAATAAATTATCAGTGCCCTGCTGTCCTTGTGACGGCAGGGCATTGTTGTTTTACGGACAGTTGGAAAGGTTTTTCACTGGAAGGTACAAGGCTTTAATTAATTTTACGTGAATTCAATACCCAACAAATATGACAACAAAACCAATCAAATTGACTGCGGCATTATTATGCCTGGTGTTATTCATGGCTTTCTCCGGCGAAATATCCGGACAGTCGGATACATTGGATATAAAAGAGCCCAATGACACCAGTGAAGCAAAGAAAAATTTCATTGCCGCTTACCCCATTGCCTTTTATCTGCCTGAAACAAGACTTGCTTTTGGCGGGGCATGTATCTACACTTATTTCCCGGGCAAAGAAAAAAGCAGCAACCCTTCCCTCTGGCAAATGGGCGGAGCTTATACGTTGAATAAACAAATCCTGCTTTACGTTTCCTATCAGTTATTTCTAAGACAGAACCGAACGGAAATATTCGGAGAGATTGGTTACTTCGATTATGTATTTCCTTATTTCGGAACCGGCAATGCAACGATATATGATCAGGAGGAAAATTATTACGCTAATTTCCCAAGGATTTATTTTAACTATCTGGAACGAGTAAAAGGAAATTTCCGGGCAGGGGGAGTTATCAAATTTGATTTGTTCAATATCAAAGAAACCCTGGAAGACGGAATATTGGAATCCTCCCAGGTAACCGGAATTGAAGGTGGAGTTGTCACCAATGCAGGATTGTTAATGCGATATGATAGTCGTGACATTGTATTTTTACCCAACAAAGGTCTTTTTGCTACTTTAGAGGTTACACGCAGTGGTAAACTGGTGGGCAGTGAATATCCGTATACGGAAGTTTTTCTCAATGCTTCAGCCTATTTTTCCCTGAAAAAAAACCATGTACTCGCCACAAACCTCGTTACTGGTGCACAGGTAGGTGAAGTGCCTTTCTATAAATTACTAACCATGGGCGGTCCCAAACGACCCCGGGGAATCATCGAAGGCCGCTACCGCGATAAAAGCCTGTTGTTATTGCAAATGGAATACCGGTTCCCCATCTACAAAAGATTTGCCGGGGTGGCATTCGCAAGTACCGGAAGAGTTGCAGAACAATACAAGGACCTCGCCTCAGCCGGCTTTCATTACAATGTAGGCGGAGGTTTGCGCTTTGTACTGGATAAAAACAACAAATTGCGCCTCCGCCTGGATGTCGGTTTTGGAAGTGATAAACCCGCTTTTTATTTTACAGTTGGAGAAGCTTTCTGAAAATCAGTATAATTACCCGTACTGAGCGTCCAGTCATAATTGCCAAAGTGGACCTCAACGCCCTTAGTGGATTCAATGATTCCGTATTTTTTTAGAAATTGCTTTATGCCTTTTTTGCCACCAAAATCCCCGCGGAACCAGCTGAACAAAATCGAAGTGGTTACCTTGTTTTTTTCCACAACGGTCTCTTTTTTAAGGTAGCTCTCCGTAATTTCATCCAACTGTGCATAAATAAATTGATCGTCATAAATGGCTACCGGCGGGCAGCTTTTGGCACCACAGTTCAAAGCAAAATGAACCCGGCCGTCTCTATCATCTACCCGCAACATGCGTTCGTATTTCGGGACAAACCATTTCTTTAAAAAACCAAGCCCGAGCTTTACTCTTGAATCCCTGATGATCCCATGTTCGATATCATCAAAACTCATTTTTATACCCGCAATGTTAACGCGCTTATCAAAATAAAAACTACGGCGATCTTCGAAAAGTGAAGGGTCATTGACCAATAAATACTGAACAAATCCATTATAGGTATTTATCCAGAAAGCTAATTTTTCTGTGCGTTCATCCACTGCTTCAACCAAAGCATTGAAATCGATTTTTGCATACTTGTCAACAATTTCAGAAGCGTCTTCCCCAGCTCTCATCCGATTCAGGAATTCCTGAGACAATTCGACATAATCATGCCCTGTTATCTGCGTAGATTGTGTAAAAACGGGTGAACTGATAGTCATGACCAAAGAAAATATCAGGCTATACTTCATAAGTTTAAAAATTTATTGATAATTTAAATCCTGATGTTATTTTAAAACGTGACAAAGCTAACTTTTTTTCATGTCCATATCTGTCATTATACCGACTTGTAATGAAAGTCTTCGCATTGGAAGGCTGGTTGATTTCATGAGTACATTTGGCGGGGACCTTGTAAAGGAGATCATAGTTGTAGATGCTCTCGCTACTAACGACAATACCCTTGCTCAGGTTCCTCAGGGAAAAGCCATCGGAATAAAATCAGAAGCCACTTGCCGGGCCGTACAGATGAATGAAGGGGCCAGACAAGCCACAGGAGACATTCTTTATTTTGTTCATGCCGATGTTTTCCCTCCAAAAAGTTATGCCCGTGATATTTTCCGTTCTTTATCCAAGGACATTGACTATGGTTTTTTCAGTTATGAATTTAATTCCAAAAACAGATTACTCAAAATAAACAGTTATTTCACCCGGTTTCCCAACCTTTTCACCGGGGGCGGAGATCAGACTTTTTTTATCCGTACATCCCTTTTTAAAACCATGGGAGGATTTAATGAAGAGGTCATCATGATGGAAGACTTTGAACTTTATAAAAGGTTGAAAAGGGCGAAACTTAAGTGTCAGATCATCAATAACCCGGTTTTGGTCTCCGCCAGAAAATATGAGAATAACAGTTATCTCAAAGTAAATTTCATCAATCTTGTTACGATGATCTTATTTAAACTGGGATTTCCTCTCGAAAGGTTAAAACGTTTTTATTCTACTGCCTTGAAATAAACTTTCAGTAATTCTCATGCTCCCAATGCTTCGCGATTTCTTTACCTCGGCTTAATTATTTGATTACAGTGGAGCCCTACCTTTGTCGGAATACCAATCATATCCAGGTATCATCTTATGGCAACCGAATCGACAAATGAATAATCAGCAAAAACGAAAGGCATATCCCGTTAAATCAGGATATGCCTTATTTTATCAATTCCAAAATTTTTGATCAATGCATCTTATCCCCTGCCCAGTCGAGACCGATGTGTGTTCCATTAGGTATTACAGCACTCTTCTTTATTACAATTACACCATCACGGATGTAATAGGTATCGGTTTGTGCATCCTCAAGCGAAACACTGCCATGGATATGAACATTATCACCAATTCTGCAGTTTTTGTCAATGATAGCATTACGGACATAACAGTTTTTCCCAATTCCTAAGCTGATTGTCGATTTATCCAATAACTGATCAATCGTTTCGTAATAATCATTACCCATTATTATGGAGTTGGATATCTCAGTATTCTCACCAATACGCGATCGTATCCCAACTATGGACCTTTCAATTTTTTTCGCATGTATAAAACATCCCTCCGACAAGAGGGCTGAATTAAACCAGGTCCCATAGATCTTCGAGGCAGCTAATAACCTTGGACTTGTATAAATTGGATTTTCCCGATCAAAGAAATTGAATTTTGGCACATCGTCCGTCAAGGCAATGTTAGCCTCGTAAAAAGAGCGGATAGTTCCGATATCTGTCCAGTAACCGTCAAAAGCATAACTGGCCACCTTATGTCCATTTTCGATTGAATAAGGAATGATATTCTTACCGAAGTCCATCGCATCAGGGTTCTTTTTAAAGAATCCTTTGATACTTTTTTTGTTGAAAATATAGATCCCCATCGAAGCCAGGTAATGTTTTCCCAGTGCAGCACTTTCTTCGGGGACCGGTGATTGCCAGTCTTTCAATATTTTTTTCTCAGGTTTTTCGATAAACCTTTCGATAAACCCTTTTTCATTAACCTTCATAATACCAAACCCAGGGGCATCTCTGTCATTTACGGGTATGGTAGCTATGGTCAGCTCAGCTTTTTGTTTGATGTGATATTTAACCATCTTCTCAAAATTCATTTGATACAGCTGATCCCCTGAAAGAATGAGCAGATAGTCATAGTCATGCTTTTCCAGGTGTTTCATGGATTGTCTTACCGCATCCGCCGTGCCCTGAAACCATGAATCACTGGTTGGAGTCTGTTCTGCCGCCAGAACATCTACAAATCCATGTGTGAAGTGATCAAAAGTATAAGCGTTTTTGATGTGCTTATTAAGAGAGGCTGAGTTGAATTGTGTCACCACATACATACGCCTAACCCCTGAATTCAGACAATTGGAAATCGGAATATCAATGAGCCTGTATTTGCCACCGATCGGTACAGCTGGCTTGGAACGCTTGCTGGTCAATGGGGCAAGGCGGGTTCCTGCTCCCCCTCCTAAAATTAATGCGATCATTTTAATCATAGCTCGATTATTATTGGTTCGTTTTGTTAAACCAGTTCTAAAAGTTCATTATATACATCGTTGTAAGCGCTGGCAGAAGCCTCCCAGGAGAAATCAAGATTCATAATTTTCTCCCGCACCTCATTCAACGCATCCTTGTCACTATACAATTCTGTTGCACGATAAATAGCCGTATGTACGTCATGGACGGTGAATTCATCAAACCTGAATCCACGACCACTTCCATCCGGTTCACCAACATCCGGCACCGTATCCTTCAGTCCTCCTACCGACCGTACGATCGGCAAGGTTCCATAGGCCATGGAATACATTTGGTTCAATCCGCATGGTTCTACTCGAGACGGCATCAATAAGAAATCAGAGCCTGCATACAATTGATGCGCTAGCCCTTCATTGTATTCTAAACGGGCATGGAATTTACCCTGGTAAATATGATTTAAATGAGCGAAGGATCCATGAAGATTTGGATCTCCTGTACCGAGTACTGCAATCGCAACTTCCAAACCGCTATTCATGATGCTGTGCACTAAATCAGGCATCAGGTCTGCTCCTTTCTCCCTGGCAAGCCTTCCGATAAACGTAACCAAGGGCAATTTCATATCCAATGGATAACTGGCCTTAAGTGCTTCTTTGTTCTTTTTCTTAAAGGCAGCAATACTCCGTTTAAGCCCATCTGAAATAAAAGGGTCTGTCTTTGGATTCCAAACAGCGGAATCAATCCCGTTGATGATGCCTAAAGATTTATGCTGTTCGTGAATAAGCAGGGATTCCAGGCCTTTGGAATTTTGTTTTAATTCTTCCAGATAACTGGGGCTGACAGTAGTTACCCTCCAGGATGATTTTATTGCTGCCGCCAAAGGGGTAATAGCATTTTTCCAATCCAGAATACCTCTTGCGTATGGTTCAAAATGAGGCAGTAAATACAATTTATCCCATCCAAAGGCACCGTGATATTCTCCATTATGAATGGTAAATACCGAAGGAGTATTACCCAATGCCCAATTATACTCAGGACAGTATTTCATCATAAAAGGAATAAGCCCTACATGATGATCGTGGCAGTGTATTACCTTGGGTTTGCCCGGACTTTGGATCACCCATTGCAGGGCCGCTTGCTGGAAGGCAATAAAACGCCTGATCTCATCTCCATAGCTATAGCCGGAAGGATCATTGTAAACACCGGGACGGTCAAAATAATCGGGAATATTGGCAACAAATAGCGGAAATCCGAGGTCTGTAGATTCCAGTTTTTCTATCCTGAACCATACATTGTGATTATGCAACCAGGTATTACCCTGATAGACAGGAGAGAAGGATTGGCTTTCTATCCACTTTGTTTTATACTTAGGAATCAAAACACCAGCACTTACCCCAAGTTTATTCAAATACTTGGGCAAAGCACCAACGACATCACCTAAACCACCCACCTTTGCTGCTGGGTAACATTCGGCGCTGATGTGAAGGATCTGCATACTTAAAGATGATTTTTCACTTTAAGCTAAAGATATATTAATTATTGATAAAAAGATAGTTATGTGATTGAAAATTTCAATCTGAAAAGAAAGTTATTTTTAATCTTAAACTAAGGTTATATCCAGGTTAACCAATAGCCATTCTTTACAAAAATTTATCTACCGAACCTTAAGATATGTATTGGCCAAAGCGAGCCCATTTACCTGTGTTCCCACAAACGAACGAAGCGTTTCATAATCCTCCTGAGCATACTTCAGGAAGGTGGAAGCCTGTCCGTAAATCGCATCCGTTTTAATTTTATTAATGAGGTAATAGCCATCGAGAAAGCTTTTTACTCCACCTGAAATAATGGTCTGTTTACAGCGCACCTTATCCCCCAATTCAGCAACCAATTCATTGACAAATCCAACCATTTCTTCTGCAGAATGGCCTACTTTTGCAAGCCCTTCATAAATTTCGACCTTGTCCTCATCTCGCAACATTTCCAACATAGCGAAATTGGTACCACCCGCCGCTCCGAATTCAATAGCTTCTATAGGTAATTGCAACAAAGCCCGAAGGCTTTCCGGACCAAACCCCTGGCCTACTTCTTTCACAATAACGGGAATTTCAGGAGCCGCTTCAATTAATTTTTCAAGTGTATCCAAAGGACTTATCCTAAATCTATCTCCTTCCGGCTGCAACCATTCCTGAAATGGGTTTATATGAAGGATCAAACCATCCGCATCGAGTTTTTCAACAAGCCTTTTGATTTTGTGTACGGCATTTTCCTGGAACAATTCTTCAACCTGGGCTACCCCTAAATTCGCATAAAATGGAAGGTCATCTCCTATGGTCTTTCGAAAATCAAAATCCTTTAACCTGACATCACCTGACAAAAGAGATCTGCAGGAACCCAGTCCCATACCCATACCAAATTCTTTACAGGCCCTTGCCAGATTATAATTAATAGTATAAGCTTTTTCCGTGCCTCCCGTCATACTCGAGACCCATATGGGGACCCGCATTTTTTTACCCAGAAATTCATATTCACCGGCAACTTTATTCGGATGTGCGGCCAACATAGGTTCATAATAAAACCTCGAATCGAGCTGTCCCGATGTCACGTGAGACTTAAATGCCAGTTCGATATGATCCCGTTTGCGGTTGGCCGCATTTGGATCATTATCTTTAAAAGAAATATTTTTATCGTCTTTTGCCACAGAGTAAAAGGATTTATTTGCTTGTCTTGTATATTTGGTAAAAATAGGTAAATAAACGTTATACGATGAAAAAACTAACCTTACCTCCTACGTTTGATCAGATCCGCGAAACCCATGATGCGATTCATTCTTTCATTCATAAAACACCGGTGATTACCTGTTCACAACTAGATAACATCAGCGGAGCACACTTGTTTTTCAAATGCGAAAATTTTCAAAAAATTGGTGCTTTTAAAATGAGAGGAGCCAGCAGTGCTGCCCTTCGATTGACCCCCGAAGAAAAAAAAGCCGGTCTCGCAACTCACTCCTCAGGCAATCACGCACAAGCCGTAGCCTTGAGCGCCAAACTGATGGGCATCCCGGCACACATCGTCATGCCAGATGTATCTCCTACGATCAAAGTCAATGCCACAAAAGGGTATGGTGCCAATGTATATTTCTGTGAAAATAATCAACAAGCCAGAGAAGATACACTTGCCGAAATCCAGGAGAAGACCGGTGCAGCCTTTATTCACCCCTATGATGATTATAACGTCATTGCCGGACAGGCAACAGCAGCCAAAGAACTTCTGGAAACCATCTCCGGTCTTGATGCTGTCATAGCTCCTATTGGCGGCGGCGGACTCATGAGCGGAACTGCCCTGTCGACAAAACACCTTTCATCAGAAACTAAAATTTACGGGGCCGAACCCGAAGAAGTGGATGATGCTTTCCGTTCATTCACCTCAGGAAAACTTCAGAAAAATACAACTATTAACACTATTGCTGACGGCTTGCGCACCAACCTAAGCGAAAAAACCTTTGGTATTATCAAATCCCATGTTGATGATATTTTTACCGTTTCCGAGCAAGCTATCATGGAAGCCATGATGCTGATCTACGAACGCATGAAAATCGTCATTGAACCATCAAGTGCAGTACCATTTGCGGCCATTTTGGCCAACCCTCAAATTTTCAGGGGAAAGCGAATTGGTATTATTATCAGTGGAGGCAATGTCGATCTCCCAAAAATATTTTCGTGAATCTCGTCTATAATAACCCTCTCACTATCGAAAATATACCGTAAATCATCACGATTTCTGGAATTTAGATGTCGTCTCGGCCACCGGGCACCATAAACCCTTATGGCCTGACTTATGTTAATAATCAAAAAACTGGATTAGCAATGAAGAAAGTCGTTTTACTTTTTCTAACTATTTTGATTGTCTCCCTGGAAGCAGAAGCTCAAAAAGTCCTGACGGGAAGTGCGCTTTTTGGAGACATACGGGCTCGTCAAATCGGACCTGCTGTCATGAGTGGCCGAGTAACCTCATTAGCTGTGGTTCCCGGAGAAGCTGAAATCATCTATGTCGGAACCGCCGGAGGTGGTGTCTGGAAAACCGTTTCCGGAGGCCCCGGTTTACGCCCGGTATTCGATGACCACACCATGTCGATCGGAAAGATCACTATTGACCCTTCACATCCTGATACAGTATGGGTCGGAACAGGAGAAACATGGACGCGAAACAGTGTATCTGTTGGAACAGGTCTTTACAGATCAACCAACGGTGGTTCATCCTGGGACCTGATGGGTTTTGAGGATTCAGAACGAATCGCAGATATAGTCGTTCACCCGGAAAATTCCAATATCATTTATGTTGCCGTACTGGGCCATCTTTGGGATGCCAATGAAGAACGCGGTGTTTATAAAACCACTGATGGAGGAACCACCTGGACAAGGATTCTTTATATAGATGAAAACACCGGTGCTACAGATCTCGATATTGATCCCGAAAATCCGGATATCCTTTATGCTGCCATGTGGAGTTTCCGCCGTCAGCCGTGGACTTTTGATTCCGGATTCACCGGAGGAAGCGGATTATTCAAATCTACAGACGGAGGAGCTAACTGGGAAAATATTCACAATGGTCTTCCCGACGAAAAACTAGGACGAATGGCTATCGCCGTTGCTCCATCCAATGGTGATGTGATTTACTTAAGTGTTGAATGTAAAAGTTTAGATAAAAAAGGCCTATATCTTTCCACAGACCAGGGAGGCTCCTGGGAAAAAGTCAGCAACGATTTCAATACCACTGTTCGCCCATTCTATTTCTCCAATATGATTGTTGATCCACATAATGACAGTATTGTTATGAAAAGTGGGTACCAGGCAATCATTAGTGAAGACAGAGGAGAACGGTTCCGGTCCATTGACTTTAGCGTACACTCTGACATCCATGATATCTGGATCGATCCTGCCAACACCAAACATGTTTTAGTGGCTACAGATGGAGGTGT
This sequence comes from Bacteroidota bacterium, assembly GCA_008501835.1. Classification (GTDB taxonomy): domain Bacteria; phylum Bacteroidota; class Bacteroidia; order Chitinophagales; family Saprospiraceae; genus BCD1. Next base: position 1,042 of record QQUB01000570.1, on the reverse strand, counting down.
TTATGAATCCGTAGACCGCGGACGTACCTTTAAGATGTGGATGAATTTGCCGGTATCTCAATTCTACCACGTGAGCGTGGATGATGATATTCCTTTTAATGTTTATGGAGGTTTGCAGGACAACGGTTCCTGGTTCGGGCCATCCAGAAAAGCAGGAGGTATTGGTAATGCAGACTGGAAAAACACCTTTGGTGGCGATGGCTTTTATTCCTTCCGTCACCCGGTAGATAAGAATATCATCTTCAGTGAATATCAGGGTGGAAACCTGGTTCGATACAGTCAAAAATCAGGTCGCGCAAAAAACATCCAGCCATTCACCAAAGAAGGGGAAGAAAAATACCGGTTCAACTGGAATGCACCTATTCACATCAGTCCCAATAACCCAAACCGAATGTATTTTGGGTCTCAGTATTTATTTGTAACCGAAGACATGGGAGATTCCTGGAAACGCATTTCCCCTGACCTTACTACGGACGATCCCGAAAAACAAAAACAGCATTTATCCGGTGGCTTGAGCATTGATAATTCCACTGCTGAAAACCACTGTACCATCTATACCATTGCAGAATCCAAAAAAGACGAAAACATCATCTGGGCAGGTACCGATGACGGAAACCTGCAGGTGACAGATAATGGTGGAAACAGTTGGACAAACGTGAGCATTAATGTTCCTGACTTACCTGCCAACACCTGGGTAACCTTTATCGAAACCAGTAGTTATGATGCCAAAACAGCCTACGTAACTTTTGACGATCACCGTCGAGGCAATATTGAAACCTACATCTACAAAACTACAGACCTGGGACAAACATGGACTTCCCTCGCAACAGATGATATTGAAGGTTATGCATTATCTGTAAGAGAAGACCTGGTTAAACAAAACCTGCTTTTCCTGGGTACGGAATTCGGTTTGTATGTTTCCATTGACGGAGGTGAGAACTGGGCACGATTTAAGAACAATATGCCCAAAGCCGCAGTCCGGGATATGGTTATTCATCCAAGGGATCATGCTCTTGTGATGGGAACTCATGGCCGCGGAATT
>QQUB01000145.1 GCA_008501835.1 Bacteroidota bacterium | reverse complement strand
ATGTCTCCCTTGAAGAAAACATCACACTTTTTCCCAACCCCACATCCAAAAGGCAATTCAGATGCTCCCTCCCCAATATCCCCGTTAATGCTACCATTCATGTCTATAGTCCGAAGGGGCAATTACTTTTTAAAGAAAAATGGACAAGCAGCGACCAGCTTTTTACTTTACCGCAAAGTGGATTGTTTTATGTAGCTATTTTTTCCAACGACGAACAAGTAACTGTACGAAAAGTAGTGGCTATTGATTAAAATTGAGGTAAATTAAGATAAAGTGTCGGACAGGGGTGGGTTGGTTAACCGCAAGGTTCGCGAATGGTACATCCCGCACCAAAGGTCGGGAGAAGAGCCAGGAGCGTAATGTCCTTTTCGCCAGTGCTAGTACTCTTGGAACACCTGGAATCCTTTTTTTAGTGCATAGTGCATAGTGCATAGTGCATAGTTTAAGGTGCTGAGTTTTGAATTGTTTATTCCGGAAACAACCTGAAACCCTTGAAACAAAATGAAACAATTGAAACGCCTGGAACTTTTGGAACAATTTCGTCCAGTAGTATGCTAGTATTTTAAAAATAACCGTTGTATTGTTATTTTTGTAAAAAAGGCGAACTTGAAACTTCAAAAGTACATATTTCTGATTCTATTAATTGGGGGACAAACGCTGTCAGGGTTTTCACAATCCGGGCAAAATCCTTTTGAAATTACCCCCAGGCTTCCTGAACCCGTTGAGGTCGTTGACACCACAGTATTGGAGCCCCAGGATTCCCGGGAATCATCAGAATCGGCAGGCAACCCCTTCGACATTGTCAAAAAACCTGTCAGTCCCCAAAAAGAAGAAAAAAGGGCATTACCAGTACCTGAAAAAAAGGAGAAAACCCAACCTTCAGTCGGTACTGAAAAGCAAAGACCGGGGTTTCTTTTTCCAACCATACTTGTTATTCTGATTCTCACCACCATATTACTGACTTTGTTCCGCAGTTACATATCCCGGGTTTACAAAGCTGTATTCAGTGACAACATGTTGCACCAACTTTATAATGATCGCCTGAACGTTGGACTGCCCACTGCTTTTACCCCATTATATCTTCTTTTCTTTTTAAATGCCGGACTGTTTATTTTCCTGACGTTGAATTATTTTGAATTGCTTCCGGCAGGGCCTCCCATACGGAGTATGTTGATCATTACCGGAGGATTATTGGGCTTATTCCTATTAAAACACCTGGTATTGATATACGTAGGCAATGTTTTCCCCGTAAAGCAGGAAATCAGTAATTACAACTTCACCATTGTCGTATTTTCCATTTTTATAGGATTGGGTCTGGTACTGCTCAACCTGGGTATCGCCTATGTCCCCGAAGAGATGACGAAATGGTTAATATATGCGGGATTTATATTTATTGGTCTGACATATTTGCTGAGATATTTAAGGGGTGTTTTCATTGCAGATAAGTATTTGCAGTTTCATAAATTCCACTTTTTGTTGTATATTTGCACCGTCGAAATCGCACCTGTCCTATTCTTGTACAGATTTTTCACTAGTCAAATGCAAGGATGACGGTGTTTTTTTTTATAAACAATAACTTTTTGAATGGCATCTAACGGAAAAGCGAAGCAAGAGAGTTATAAAAAGATTGAAACGATTCTTGTATCACAACCGAAGCCGGAGAGATCACCTTACTACGACCTTGAAAAAAAATACGGCCTGACCATAGATTGGCGCCAGTTTATTCAGGTTGAAAGTGTCTCTGCAAAAGAATTTCGTAAAACGCGCATTCGCCCTGATGAATATTCTGCCATCATTTTCACCAGCAAAAATTCAGTAGATCATTTCTTCAGAATGTGTGAGGATTTGCGGGTTTCAATGTCTCAGGACACCAGATATTTCTGCCTAACTGAAACTATTGCCAATTACCTGCAAAAATTCATCGTATACAGAAAGCGCAAAGTTTTTTACGGCAAACGTACCATTCAGGATCTTGCACCATCTCTAAACAAGTTCAAAGCAACTGAAAAATTCCTGCTGCCTTGCTCCAACCTGGGCGCCAGAGAAGTTTCCAGTTTCCTGGACGAAAATGAGTTTAACTGGCAGGATGCTATGATGTACAGAACCGTAAGCAGCGATTTATCAGACCTCAGTGATGTCACATATGACGTGCTGGTATTTTTTAGCCCACTGGGTATTCAGTCGCTCTACGAAAACTTTCCGGATTTCAAACAGAATGAGACAAGGCTTGCCATTTTTGGAAAGGAAACCAGCAAGGCTGTGGAGGAAAAAGGTCTTAATATCAACATCACTCCCACAAAAGATGCTCCTTCCATGACAATGGCTCTTGAAAAATATCTTAAGATATCCAACAAGGATGATTAATACCTAACCTGATCATCCTAAAAACATAAACCCCGGCAGTGAACCATCGCTGCCGGGGTTTTGTTTTAAAGGTTCAAATTATTACTTTACTGAGCGTAAGTACGAAAAGATTAATGAATTTTATTAACCGCCTGAAAGAAAACTTACAAAGACCATTGCCGGGTAAGGAGGCCCAGTATGAAATGGCCCGAAATTTCCGATCCAGGTCTGAAATTTCCGCACCTCCCAATGCTCGAACAGCAGGGGTGTTAATGCTGTTTTATCCCAAAAACCAGGAATGGCACCTGGCCTTTATCAGACGCAAGGCCCATGAAAAAGATCCTCACAGCGCTCAGATCAGTTTCCCGGGTGGCAAATATGAAAGAGAAGACGGCTCCGTAATGCAAACGGCCCTCAGGGAAGCTATGGAAGAAACCGGCATCGCTCCCGATCAGGTCGAAATGCTGGGACCGCTTACAAGCCTTTACATTCCCGTCAGTAATTTTGAAGTACACCCTTTCGTCGGGTTTGCCACAACCCGCCCCGAATTCGTTCTTCAGGAAGATGAAGTGGATGACATCATCGAAATACCGGTATCCTTTCTACTGGATCCCGGCAGCGTTCAAACAACAAACCTCCGAGTGCGGGATTACCTGTTGAAAAATGTCCACTGCTTTAAATACGAAGACCACATTATCTGGGGAGCCACAGCTATGATGCTGAATGAGCTGGTGACGGTGGCCAGAAGGTAAGGAATGATGAATGCATAGTGATGAGTGTTGAGTATAGAGTGACCTGTGAGAATAGCTCCGACAGCAGCTATTATTCAGGGGGTTATTTTGAATCAGGAACAAAAAAAAATTCTCCCCATTACCTGATCTTGTACTCCAATGCTACAAAAGCCTGCCCTGAGAATTCCCAGGTCGCTCACCATAGATTCCCGTTCAAGACATAGGAGGTTTTTACCCGCTCATTGAAAATCAAAGACACTCCCCCACCGCAGCCTAAATGCATGGACAGTTTTTCTGTAACCCTGGCACGAAAGCCTATTCCAATATTATTTTC
>QQUB01000833.1 GCA_008501835.1 Bacteroidota bacterium | reverse complement strand
TTAAAAGTATCTAGCAAATTTTTACAGATTTCATAAGCTTCACGATACCGTCCGGCTAGTCTTAGGGCATAGGCCGTGTTTGAATCTGCAACAAGTTGTAAATTAGGGTTGTTTAATTTCGTCGCATTTTCACTGGCCTTTTGTAAGGATTGAATGCACTGATCCAATTCAAATCTAAGAAGATGAGATTCTCCGTTGGAAATGTAAGCCCACGACTTCCAAATGATGTCTTTATCGGATATATAATTTATGGCCAGCTGGGAATAATCAAAGGCAGCTTCCACATCGCCTGAGAAAACTTTTAACAAATTATAGGTTTCATAAATCCTTCCTAAAAGTTTTTTATCAGCTGTTCCGTTTTCTAACTGGTGAAGATAATTTTGGCCAGTTTTGAGATCACCCGAAACAATCAGGGACCAGGCGTAGTTAATACCGAAATTCTTATTGGAAATAATCTCTTCTTCAGAAAAAAGGCTTCCAAATTTAAGGATGGTAGCAATTTGGGAGGTTTCCCTTAGGTGATCAATGATGTTATTGATTTTGAGCATGGCTCCTTCCTTATCCTCTGCTGCCAGTGAATGTTCGATAGCCAATAGGGGGATGTCGTTTTTTTCAAACCAAATACTTGCCCTTTTATGTAATTCAAGAACCTCCGCTTTATGTTGGACAATTAATCTCTTTCTCAGTAAGTCTGCAAAAAGATGATGATAGCGATACCACTCTCTTTCATTATCAAGGGGAATAATGAAAGTGTTGTTTTTTTCCAGTGATTCTAAAAGTAATTGACTTTTGTCGATCTGCAAAATAGCATCACAAAGCGATCCATTCAATTTTTCGAGTATCGAGGTAAACAACAGGAATCTACGCATTTTCTTATCATGGATATCCAGAACTTCTTCTATTAGATAATCCATTATATATCTGTTATCACCTGCTAATTTTGCAATGAATTTTGATTTGTTTTTTTTGCCCTGAATGGTAACTGCAACAAGTTGAAGGCCGGCAATCCATCCTTCGATTTTTGCCTCTAAAAGTTTTATATCTTTTGAATCAATGTCCAGGTCCAATTTTTTATTGAATAACTCAGATATGTCATTCTCAGAAAAGCTCAAATCAGAAGATCTGATTTCAATTAGTTCATTTTGGCTTCTAAGCCTGGAAATAGGTAGTGAAGGATCTGAACGAGTTAGGATAGCTACATGAAAATGTTTTGGTTTGAATTCCAGCAGAAATGAAAGGTTTTTAAATATTTGCTGATTATTAATGAGATGAAAATCATCTAAAACCAGCAGCAAATCTTTTTCAATTTTTAAAAGATCATTGATCAGCAACTCAATAATATAATCTAACCCAACTGCTCCTGGTAGTTTTAAGAGTTCTAGCGATTTTTTTCCAACATTTTCTTCTACCGTTTGAATACTCGTTATTAAGAAAGTGAAAAAATCGTTTGGATGGTTATCTCTGGCGTCTATTGAGAACCAGGTAGTGGGAATATCATTCTTTTGGATCCATTGTGTAAGAACGGTTGTTTTACCATAGCCTGCCGGAGCTGAAACAAGTATCAGTTTTCTGGATAAACCTTCATTTAATTTATCAAAAAGCTGTCTGCGATACACAAGGTTATCTGCCAGTGTGGGAATATGTAGCTTTGTTAATAACACAGGTTTTGGTTTAGGAAATCTTAAAGGATTTTACTTCCTCTTACAACCCTACCTTTCTTATGAATTTACCTTTTCATAAGACTTGTTTTCGATTCCTTCAAATATAATAAATAATGGCGGCAATCCATTAAATTGCCGACCCGAGATTTTCGAGCAAAGGTATTTTAACGTAAATGAATGGTAAACTTTTGCAAATGCCTCAACAACAGAACTTTAATAGTCCTTGTAGCTTACTCTACTCTTGTGGAAGTCACGGAAATTATCAACCATTGCCCGCTTATTTTCTGATAGGTTGACGTCCAGGCAAAGGTAGTTTCTGAGGCTTCTCCCCAATTTCCTGATTCGTCCAGGTGTTTTGCTTGGGTGATCTTTTCTACTATCACAGTGGCCATCGTACCATCTTCTGAAATATGAATGACAGGTGGGCTTATATCGTCCCATTTAAGATATTTAACGGTTTTGAAATAAGCTTCAAACCGCTGTTTAATGGTGGTATTACTCTCTGTTCTGACATTACCTCTTTGAACGGTAACGAGGGTGTCTGCAATTTGAGAGACTAACAGGGAAGCATCATTTTCCATGTGGGCCTGCCTTTGGATTTCATTGGAATTCAACAGGGCCGTTTTATCTGTTTCAAACTTATCCTTACTAACGGGTACTATCTTTGTGAATCCGGGAGCATCAAATTGAATATCGAAAAAGGAAAAAGTGAACAAATCTTTACCTGCCTGGAGGATCTCAACCTTTTGCGGAACCGTCCTTCCGCTGAAATTTTGCCAGTTAGAAAAACTTATTTCAATGAATTCTTCCAGGTTTAATGGGTTTTTCAGACGGATAAATTTTAAAACCTTTTCTGTGGAAAAGTACAATTCAACCGAATGGCCCAGTGGATCCTTTGCCAGATAAAAACTACAATTTTCATCCCCAATTTTTTTTACCCCGTTTTCCTTAAGCTCCGAAAATAAAAATCCAGTGTCCATAGCCATGCGCAAAAAATCATGACTCTTTAGCATGAATATCACTTCTTTTCCGAGCTCATCCCCTACTCTGTTGTCATCGTGTAATACAAATGATTTTCCAGTGTCCAGTACTATAGCTCTGAAAATATCTTCCTTATAGGCAAAAGTTTGCTTGAAGTAAAGGTAACCCGTTTCAGTAGAATGAATTTCTGTATAATAGCCGCCTTCAGGCCCAGTACAATTCGCTTTGCTGAGAATTGTACTCTGGGCATTTAAAAAATTAAATAAAAGAATAAAGAGAGCGGTGAAAATTGGTCTGGACATTGTTCTGTTTAAGATCAATGACAATAAATGAAATCCATGGATGCATTTATTGTGTTTAATTAACATTACTTATCTCGGTTCTTTAATAAAGTCAAAACTGGCATATTTGTAACGAGCCTTTTGAGTTTCTTTTTCGAGATTCTTAAGGGTATTGAATGGCCCAACATCCAACATCATATTGGTCATCCATGCAGGTATGGAACCTTCCGGATCAGACTTGAGGGTATAGACCACATGAAACTCTCCTTTTCGTTTTGGTGTGAGCGTCCATTTGGCACTGAGTGTAGAAACACGAACCATTCCGCTTTTTTCAGGCAAAATCCCGTCCTTTGCTATAGAGAGAGAATAAAAAGCAAGGGTTGTCGGATCCTGCCAGATCTTGTTATGCACCACATAATCCCTGTCGTACATGGGCCATGGAAAATCAGTTACAGCATAATAGATCTGTTCAACGTCGGAAATGTAAT
>QQUB01000794.1 GCA_008501835.1 Bacteroidota bacterium | reverse complement strand
CACGACATCGCCAGATAAACCATTACTGAGGTGCTCAAACCAATGACGAGCAGATCAGGCACATTGAGCGCCCATCCCAGAAAGGCCACCAGCAAAGGACCCCATTCAAGGATAATGGCCAATGGCCGGAACATCCGGTAGTTGACCGGTTTTGTTTTTGGTTCGTGATCGAGGATGTTTTGCATATTCTTCGTAGCGGCGGAACCTGCCTGGCGGCAGACAGGTTTATCCCGCCATTGTTATTTTAAGACTTTGTCTTGAAATCAATATTGGGTTGTCTTCAGACGACCTTTTTTCGACAAGGTCTCGTCTAACTTATTCTCAATGCCACGCAGAGGTAAAACCTTGAATAGCATCAAAAAACTGACACTTTTATAACTTAAGTGCTAACCGAAAACCAAGATACTGACCTACATTTTCTCCCCATGCTCCACGTCTCACTGAACGACAATCACGCGAATCATATAGCCATCCGCCGCCTCGTGCAACATGTCTAGAACCTTCATATGGACCAGTAGGATTAATCTTGGGGCTATTCCTATAAAAAGATTCATCAAAAAAATCATTACATAGTTCCCAAACATTGCCGCTCATATCAAATAACCCAAGGGCATTAGGATTTTTCTGGCCGACTATATGTGTCTTCCCATTTGAATTATCATTGTACCAACCAACTTCGTCCAGATTATTACTTCCCGAATAGATATAATCACTCCCACCTTTCTGCCCACCTCTTGCAGCATACTCCCATTCAGCCTCTGTTGGTAGCCGATATTTTTTTCCTGTCCTTTCATTCAGCCTTGAAATAAACTCCTGAACATCACTCCAATTCACATTCTCAACCGGGCATTTTAAACAATTATCACTTTGACTTGGATTATTCCCCATCACAGCCACCCACTCCTCCTGCGTCACCTCATATTTTCCAATATAAAAATCATCCAACTCAACTTCATGCACCGGCTTTTCATCACCATCACAAATAATCCCCCGCTCCTTATCATCCACACATCCCATCTGGAAGGTACCCCCTTGTACGAATACCATTTCCGGCTCACGGAAAGGAGGCTGATTTTGTTCCACAGCTGATGGATTATAAAATTCTCCTTCCGGAGCTTTCGCATTAGGAGGGTTTGTTCCCTGGAGAGACAAGACATAACTGGCAACCTTTTGGATATCTTCAGGGCGAAGTTGATTCTGCCAGGAGATCATGCCTTTTTCTTGCACACCATATTTGATGGTTTTAAAAACATCCTGGATGCTTCCTCCATGGATCCAGTAATTGTCTGTGTGATTCGGCCCAACGGCACCTCCGCCCTTCGTGCCGTGGCATGCAGCACAATTGGCTTCAAAAATTTCTTTACCCCTTGCCAGGGATGCCGCATCTGTCAACAGGACAACATTGTTTTCATCAATAATTCCACTCTGTTCCAGACTGTCGGATCCAGCTTCGAGGGTTAGTCCAACCACATCATAAAAATCCTGAACCGTTGCAATATTTTCCGCAACCCTATCTGAAATTTGTATGTCGAATTTCCTTTCAATTTCCATAATGATCTCCACGATATCTAATTCGTCGGCGCCCAGGTCATAGGTAAGTCTGGCATTCGGAACTACTTCATTTTCTTCAAGGCCGAGTTTGTCGACAAGGATATCTCTGATCTCCCGCTGCAAAGGCGTCAATTCCTCGCTCGTGCCTGGCTGATTTTCAATCCGTATCTCCACCCTCCGCTCAAACATCGGTCCCATTTCATAGATCGAATTCCTCGGATCACCTATATTATCAGAAATATCTTTCCGGGATTCCGTTTCCCCTTTGGCGGTTTCCACAATCGTCAATTGTCCGGAATTTACATAAGGAATCAAAACGCCATTTCCATAGGCATACATCATATTTACCATAAACCGGATTCTTCGCTCAGAAATCAATTTACTTTCGACGCGGCTTCCGAACGGATCATCATATGCATCAAGAATAAAAGTCAGTTGCTCTCCCCTTTCCAGAAAATCCGCCAAACCGTCCAGCGTATTCTCCCACTCGGCAATCGCATCCCGGACCTCCTGGTCGAAAAATTGATCCACCAACCTTTCCATAATGCGCAGGTCTTCCTGATTCAACCCCGCCGCAAGAATTTCCTTATAATCTTCTTTACGCTCATAATAATCACCCAACACACCAAGGAAATAATCAATACCCCGACCTTCTCCATCATCTGCAGGCGCCTGGTGATCAAAATAAAGTGCCATTGGAGAACTCCCTGGGAAGGGATCAATAACCGGCTCCAGATAAAATGAATTCAAATTATTTGGTCCCCCCTCTGCAGCTTTTAAAAAAGCAGCCGATAACCCGATATTTTTCGTTTCTGAGTCATAACCCGGGCTTGTAGCGATCAGCCTGTATTGTTTTCCAAACTCCATGGTCACTGTTACAGGGTTGTTATCTCCGGTAATTGCCACTTCCTCCACGAGTCGGGTTGCGCCCCTTGTATTCACTTCAAATACCCTGACATTTCCCTGAAATAAAATATCGCCTGGCGCATCAAATACAAAAAAGTCCAGCCTTACCTCCTGTCCACGAGAAAGGGCTTCCTGTTCTTCAGGAGAGACAGCGGTTGTGGTATCCTGAATATCTTTATACAGCAAATACCGCAAATGCGGAAAATGAGACAAGGTGTCAAAAAACAAGCTATCCGATTCATCCAGAATCTGGTTGTAATTGAAAAGGGCAGAATCGGGATTGCCTTCATAATAATGTAACAAACCTTTCCCATGCAATGCATCAAGTCTGGTTGCACCTTCTGACAAAGCCCTGTTGAAATAACCATGAAAACGGGAATAATCTTCCGAAGTGAAACTGTAATTTTCAAGCTTACTATTGTAAAGCACCGTCCCAACGCTGTACCACATCTTACTTCTGTTTTCCCTTGCAAGGGTATATTCGGGATCGTAGGAAAGCGCCCTTTGAAATCCCCTGTCGGCAGTAGGTAATATATCGTCAAGGAAAGAGGTATCGCCCTGGGTTTCCTTGGTCAGTTCCCGGGTGATCAGGTTGTTGTAAATACTGACGCTGTTATTATTCAAAAATTTAGCACTGTCAATGGGGAAAGTTTCCTGTACAAAATAGTAGAGGTTTCTCAATTGAGATTCATCCCCAACTTCTTTGGCCGTTTTTTCAGGACCGAATGCCATTTGATACAATCGGTCGGTTCCGTCCAGGGTCCAGATGGCAATAAAAAGTACAATGAATAAACCCGTGGCTGAAATTGCTTTTACAAAGTCCGGAGTGACAAAAGGTTTCTTTGGCGGCTCCGGTAATTCCTCCTGTTCCGCAAGATACTCGTCCAGGGAAGGTGGTGGTGGCGGCGCCATTTTGGAGAGGAAAGATTGTTGTATGTTTTGTTCCTGTACCAGCTGAGATTCTTTGGTAATCGCTTTTTCCAGCTCCGACACCTGACGTTTATCCAACAAACCGTTATTCAGTAAGAAGCGAATATCGGATTGATGATCCTTATTTTTTGGATCCAGGGCAAATCGCTGTACTGCCAGTTGTGAATTCAGTTCAAAATTCGCATGTCCGTCTTTTACCTTTGCCCTTATGGCCTCCAGTTCCCTCTGGATGGCTTCTCTGGCCAGTGCTTCTGTCTCCTCATCGAGTTCCTGCATCATTTCCAGACGCAGTCGGCCGGATAAAATACCTGTTTGCAAGAATGGAACCCTGGCCAGCAAAAGCAATTTATCAAAGGTCACTTCAACACCCAAAGGCTTCAATGCCTGGCCGATGGCAATGGTCGTTTCCCAGTTCACCTGCGGACAAACCGACAATGCACAAAGCCATTTGTAAACATCCGGGTAATCCTTCAAAAAGGCTTTATATTCCTTCAACCGGTGCCAGCGACGACGATTCACATCCGACTCATCACGATCAGCCAGCAATCCTTCTTTCCATGTTTCAAAGTCGGGCTGATATTCATCTTCAGCCTCACCTCTTTCGATATAACTCATCGCCTGCCCCAGCCCTAAAACATCGGCCGGGAAAACCGGGAATAATGAATGCAGGGCTTCTTCTTTCCATGTCCAGGAAGTCGGTGGTAATGGGGTGATCAACAATCGTTCTTTCCAGGTTTTTAACAGCTGAATCGCAGATTCCCTCAATTGTCCGCTTTTGTTACCATAAGGATCAAGCAGGCCATGAGCATCGCCTAGGATCACCAGTCTGTGGTGCTGGTACAATCTTGGCAACATCACATCACGAATGCCCTTCGGATAATATTTATTCCAGAATCGATTAAGGTCTGTATTGTAATAGAAAGTTTCCAGCAGCACATCCTTTTCCTTGAGGAAGTTGATGAGGTAATCGAACAATTTCGCCTGATGGCTGTGCATGGATTGCTCATCGATCAGGAAGAGGTATTCTGTAGGTTGTGTATCTCTTTTTTCCAAAAGTCGTGGGAAACCGCCACCTTCAATGGTCGCTTTTACAGAACCTGGCACGTCCAGACTCCGGCGTAAACCTTCCTGGCGGGAACGCATGGTATCCGCAAACCGGAAAAGTTGCGGATCGACCTGAATAAAGTCATTTCTGGAACGAAAAGGAATGAGATAAGGTGCCTTATCTGAAGATTTGAAATGATCAGGCACCGGATCTTTTTCTTTTTCATTCTGCTCCGGTTCCGGTGCCTTGCGGGCAAACCACCTCACCCAATAATAAACAATGGCCAATGCCAGCAGACTCATCAATATCCAGGTAGCCCAGCTGAACGAAGCCATAGGTTCCATGGTATCGGGGTGCAAAACCTTAAAAAAGAGGTATGCTTTTTCCTGGCCAATGCTGACACCAAAACGCCTGTCTGTTTCGCAAAAACCGATAGCATTTTCATTTCTGATCGTTACTTTCACCTGATAATTACCAACCGTATCATAAGTATGATTCACCCTGGCTCCCTGGGCAGTTTCAGAATCATCACCAAAATCCCAGGTAATGCTGAGGCTATCCTGCCCGGGCACAGAGATAGCAAAAGTCAGTTCGCTGCCGGGAGTACCATTTGCTGGAATGTCCCTGTTATTTATTTGAGGGATGCCTCCCAGGCATTCGATCAAAAAATCAGTGGTGAAAGTGTCCAGGACACCAGAATTTATATCTTCATAGATCAACCGGACAGTTTTGCGTGGATTAGTACCTGGATCAGGCACGACCATTTGCCAGTGGAAGCTTTCGTGCTCTTCAAGTTCAATCTGGTCGCTTTCATTATCCACCAGGGACCAGTGCATATTTTTGGAAAGGGTATCCTCCGGAGGAGCGATGTTATTGAAGGTAATCGTATCTCCAACAGGAGCAGAAAACTGTTGGACCTGAATGCCTCTTGGCGGAACCGGAACTGCAGTAGAAACTTTATAAATGCCGTAACCTATCAGTAAAGCAACGGGAAGGGTAATTATTACCCACATCAGCCATTTAGGCATGCTTTCCCAAAAGGGTTTCTTTTCAGGAATAACGATATCTACTTCTGCAGACAGAACATCTTTATGGAAGCGATCGAACAACTCATAGAACTTAATCTGCTCCGCCGGGCTTTTTGCGACTACCGGACAGAGGATGTATTTCAATTGTTTGGAATCGTGAAGGAAGCGTTTCCCTGGGCCACCCAAAGTCTTGAGCAGGCGCAACCTCATGGCAGGCGTGACTTTAAATCCTGCAAGTTCTAATTGCTGAACGAGCCGGTCCAGCGGGAAGGCGTTATGTTGGGACTGGTTTTCTATTGTTTATTGTTTAATAATAGAGGTCGCAGAGTTGTTTAACCGCAAAGGTCGTTAGGATAATATCGTCTTTGCGTGCATTGCGATTACTTTGCGCACCTTGCGGTTAAACCTCATCATATTTGATTTACATTTTCCTGAGCATATCCTCCACGGCCCTTAAATCTTCCTGTGTCTTTACCAGGATGGACAAGTTGTCGAGGATCTGTTGTTTTTGGGCTTCCGGATCCTGTTCGAGGTAGCCGCTGATTTCCAGGATGCGCAACCAGGAAACGAGCTCTGCAGTAGCCGGTGACTTCCTCACCGCCGTTGATCTGATGGCCTTGAATACTTTAAGCATCTCATCGAGGGCCTTTCCTGTGAACTTGGTTCCGCTTCCGAGGTTTGCCTTTACAATCTCCCCCAGTTTATCTTCCGGAAATTCGATGTTGAAAAACACACAACGACGCAAAAAGGCATCCGGCAAATTCTTCTCGGAATTACTCGTCATAATCACTACGATCTGGCGCTCATCACCTTTTACGATCTCAAAATTCTCCTGCTCCTTGATGCTGAACCGGTAGTTTTCGATCTCATTGAGGATGTCGTTGGTGAAATCCCTGGGCGCTTTATCGATCTCGTCAATCAATACTACTGTGCTTTGGGGATTTGTTTCGAGTTGAGTTTTGAATTTTGCCTGATTCACTTTGGCAGGATCAGTCTGAGCAATCGCTCTTCCCAGTGCCTGCAATTCGATAAAATCAGCAGTCGTGGCAGGATTTTTATCCTCCTTTTTCACATTGGCTGCCTGGAAGTGGGACAAGGCATCATACGTGTAAAAAAGATCCCGGGCTGAAGAAGTCGTTTTGGTATTAAACACCAAAGGTTCCCCTGCAAATTCAGGATATGTCTTGGACAATTCTGCAGCGACCTTGTGGGCCAATAAGGTTTTTCCGGTACCTGGTTCGCCAGTCAGCAGGAGCGGTTGCCCGAGAGCGATGGCCACTTCAACGGCATTTTTCAACTTATCCTCCAGGATATACCTGTCGGACGAGAATTTCGGTATGTCGAGCTTTTGAATTTTTATACTCATGGTATTTTGATGTTACGAGTTGGGCGTTACGGGTTGCGCGTTACGAATCATTAAACACGTAACTCGGAACCCGCAACCCGTTCACTCTTCATTTATATCTTCGATTATATCTTCCAATTCGGGTTTGACGTCATCCATGTAATAGCTGCCGTTTTCTTCGTATTCCTTGAGGTTTTCGAGGCATTTTTTGAGTAGTTCTTTTCGTTGTCTTGCCCTTGGCATGAATTGTTTATATAAACCGAACCACTCCTCAATGTCAGTACGTTCCAACATATTCAGTTCAGGAATAGCTTTCACCAGCTCACTCTTTGCCAGCACCTCCCGGACTTCATCCCTGACCTTTTGGCTTCCTTCCTCGTAAATCACCCCAAAAAAGAAAGAGAAATTGGTGGTTCTGCCACCGGTGTCATCTCCACAGAATTCCAGGATAAACCAACGGGCCACTTCCGGAATAATTACCGGGTGCCAGACTTCCTCCTCAATGTTAAGAAATATCCAAACATGGTCAGCAGCTGCATTTATTCTAGGGGTTTGCTCCAGTACGTAGGCAAAATTCTTTTCCAGGATAGGCTCATGCTCATTAGGAGGCAGCCCCATGGCTCCGAAAAAATAGGTCAGCATGCCTTTTTTATAATCGTCCAGGTCAATACCTTTTCGGAATGGGGGTACAACTATGGTTTGTGGATTTTCCCGTTTATGGAGTCCTACATTGAGGTGGTCGAGCAGTTTACCTTCTTTTTCGTAAGCTATTCGTTCAAACATGCTTTGGTGAGCATGCAATTCCTCTCCGTAAATGAAAAAAAACTGAAAAGGTTTGTCAGGTTTGAAAAGAGCATTGAAAGATTTTGTCTGCTCGGACCGGTCGATCGACAAAGCGTGATAATTTCGAAATACGGGGGGATTATCGTCCTGACTATCTGCGGTTGCCTCACATTCCTTCAGGAAAAACAGCAGCGACTCCCCGATTTTCGCTGATTCTGTATTAAAGATTTCCTGTGTCTTTGTTCCTCGGTGAAAGTCGAGTAACAATTTATGGTAAGCACCCGAAAGGAGCAAAATATCATTAGCCAGTTTATGATTGGGATTTCCGTCCACCCAAAGGCAAAAGGCCTCAACGGCTTTATCGAGCTTGCCGCTGGCTACCAAATTTCGGATATCACCAGGAGTTGGAACGGGCACTGGTTATGAATTTTAAGTGTTACAAAACTATAAATTTATATAATTCCATTCATACATCCTATTTTCAATGCTTGAATGCAAGAATGCCTGAAGGTGAAAAGAGAATGTTTTTGACCGGGGAGTACAGAAGGGACAGGTAGTATTATTGAATCTTACTGAAGACAATATTATCTGATTCAAGCTGGTGCTTTTCCAAATATTCCGAAACGTTTCCAAGAGGTTGAATATTTCCGTTAGCATCCAGGGCATGCGGATGAAAATTAAATTCCAGCAAAAGTCTTTCGGCTTCAATATGTTCCTCGTTGCCTCTTTGAGGAGAAAGGTACTCCATGACTATGTAGGGCGAATGCTGAGATAAATACTTTTTGGCTCCTGACAATACTTTGAACTCCGCACCTTCCACATCTATTTTCACAACCTTCGGATTCAATTTTTCCGCTTCAAAAAATTGATCAAGCACAATGGATTTAACCTTGATTTCTTTAGGAGGGAATTTTTCAAACCAATCATTTTCCCTGAACTGTTCTACATTCATGGTATTGAATTCAGAAAACAAATTTGGGAATTCATAGAAGCTCAATTCGCCAGGCTTATCAGACACGGCTCTATTCCGAACAACCATATTTGAAACCCGGCCTTTATTTTTTTCGAGGACTTTAAAGGTTCGGGGAGCAGCTTCAAAGGCCACAACTTTCCCCTTTTCTCCGATCAGGTAAGATGCTAAAAGCGAAAAATATCCATAATGAGCTCCGATATCCAGAAAGTCGTCGCCTGAGGAAAGGTTATTTATCAAAAACCTGGCAAGTTTTATTTCGGAAATGTGAGATTTTCCTGCCAGCAAAAAGATATCTGTACTTGCGGGTAAAAGAACATTCATCTGTGAATCAAAGAAAGTATTACAAACTACCTCTTTCTCAACTTTTTTGAATCGATAAATAAACTCCCTGAAGAAAATGGCCTCCGCATATTTCAAAGGATTCATCAGAGCTCTTTTCAACTTAGAACCCGAAGCCAGAGAATCCATAACCTCCAATCTTTCCAGTAAGCCTTGTTTATCCATTTTTTATCGCAGCTTTTTCCCGTTGATTACTCAAATCAAAATTCACCAATATCGCCAAACACAGAAAAAAGAAACTGCCGGCTTTATCCGTTTCCACCAAATCGTTAATTATTAAAAAAGCATCGATGATCACCAGGCATAATAAAACGGTCATGACCATGTGCTTCCTTAAGGGTGATCGGCTTTCGTGGTAGATTTGCTCGCCACGTATCAAGGCAAAAAAACTGAGTACAAGGAAAAGTACAAACCCAAGCACTCCCTGTTCCACCAGCATCATCAGGTAATAGGAATGAATCCCGGATTTCTCCGGATTATCACTTACATAGGTTTTGAATCCTGTAACGGTATAAGATTTATAGAAATTATAAAAATTCCCGGGACCAAACCCGGTGACCGGTTCTTCTACACTCATTCTTACTCCGGCTATCCAGCGATGTAATCTTTCCATTGTGGAAATGTCTTCCATCTTGGCCGTTGCCTCAATAAGGTTATCGAACTTCTTGTGGGCTATGGTAGTGTCATAGTTGGGCGCATAATCCAGATAGTTATTGTTCGATACCAGGAATATTACAAGTCCGGTTACAGCAACCATTGCCGCAGCTAACACAAGCCTAACCAAACGGAACCTGATCACGAAAAAAGCACCGGCGGCAATAAGCAAAGCAATATAGGCCGCTCGAGTATAGGTCAGATAAATAGCTACAATCATGAAAACCGTGACCGCATTCATATACCACCGTTGACGACTTCCTTTCTCAAACCAATACCGCGAAAAAAAGATAAACGGGAAAAAAATAGACAAGGTAGCCGCATAACTCACGTGATTCCGCTGGAAGGGCCACATCACTTTATTAACCTTATCAAAGGCAAAACCTAAAGTAGAATGACGCAATAAAATTATCGCGACTGAGAAAAGCAACGGTGGTAGAATAACCCAAAAGAGGGTTTTGAAATCTTTTTCTGTTTTAATTAAATGGCCGGCCATGAAGAAAAACACAGCCACGTACCAGGTTTTAGCCAGGGAAAATTTTACAGAGACCATTACTTGCTCCGAAGTAAAAGAAGTAAAATAGGTCCAGCCTACATGAAGGAGCAATATTAAGGTCAGGGGGTGGGTAATTATGTTTCCGTCGTATGTTTTTGGATTCCGCAATAAGTATAACCCGAAAACGAACATTAGCCCCACTATCAATGGCTCGGTGGGTAAATCCGTTCCCAATCCATTGGGTAAATGTATCTCCATGGATATCGGAACAAAAAACATCAAAAGGTAAAACACCTTTTTGAAATCCAACAGAACAACA
This sequence comes from Bacteroidota bacterium, assembly GCA_008501835.1. GTDB lineage: Bacteria > Bacteroidota > Bacteroidia > Chitinophagales > Saprospiraceae > BCD1. Next base: position 2,993 of record QQUB01000794.1, on the reverse strand, counting down.
TATCCCAACAACAGCGCAGCAGGAACTCCTGCAAGAAAATACCATTCCGTGGCTATCCCGGCAAACAAACTCAATAACATGATACCCGCATATACCAAAAAAATGGTCTGCGATGAATCCAGACGAGCCATCATGTTATTAAACCGCTTGATCATTTTCTACTTAGGATTAATGATTTCCTTCCAGTTGACATCTCTGTAAAAATCAATCAACAAAACCCCAACGATAGAAAAGAAAAAGGCAACAAAAACTACTCCAAGGATGAGCAATTTTCTTTGTGGCCTTGATTTGATCACGGGAACCTGCGCCTCCTCGACCAGGATAAGAGATGGGATGTGAGAATTATAGGCAGCCTGATATTGTTTCAGACGTTCCTTATCGAGACCAAGGCTTTTCGTTGCCTCGGCATATTGACGATCAAAACTGATAATCTGCCCCAAACCCTCATTCAAAAGGCCGACCTTACTCTTCAACAAGGCTACCTGATTTTCCATACCTTTAATTTTGGCCTGAAGCATATTAATGGTGTCTCTGGGAACGCCACTGAGTGTTTTGAGAGCCTCGAGCCGTGAGGTTGCAGAAGCAAGGCTTGATTCAGCTTTTGAATATTGGTCAGAAAGTGTTTCTGACTGGGCATCTGCGTTATAAATATTATACCTGCCTCTCAATCTGGCGAGGGTATCACTCAAAATAGTGATCAAACTCTCTTTATTCGTAATATCTGCCTCGTAAGTGGAAATGGCCTTTGATTGACTGTCTTTGATCAATCTTTGGGCAATATCGTCGATTTTCAATCTTGCAGATGTTGCCATTTCAGCGGCCAGTTCTCTATCCTGATCTTCGATGGTAAGCTCAATGGCATCCTTGTCAGTCTTTTTAATATTCAGATGTTTGGACAATGCAAGACTCACATAATACGGGGCCTTCAGTTTTGTAGAATCAATTTCATAATGTTGGTATAAATTAAACCGCTGAACCAGATAATCATTCAATTCCTTAGACTCTGCGATAGTCAGTATCCTGTCGATATCTTCATCCTGGCCATAAAACTCCAGTGCATTACCCGCTTCACCGAAAAGCAACTCCGGCTTTGCCTGGTCCGGACTGGCAACCAAGAACACGGTTGTAGATTCATAATACACAGGTAAAAGTAACGCAATGATCACTGCACCAACCCCTGCGATGAGACAAGTGAAAAATATTTGCTTTTTCCACTTAAACAGGGTTTTCAATACACCCAATAAGCTGTTTTGTTCCATTGAGATAACGTTCTGTTTTGTTAATTCACGCAAAAGTAGGAAAGATTCTGCTGATTGAGGGGAATGTATGCGAAAATCACATCGCGTACCATCCCTGGGCTGTCAACTGATGGGGTTTAACTACCAAACTGGTTGAAGGGGTTCAATGTTCAAGTAGTTCAAATAGTTCCTGAGGCAAGTCATAATAATTTGGTAGTACCTTTTTTGTCACGGCTGGATCTTCATTCAAAACCGTAGGCCGTCAACCGTCCAACGTCAATCGTTTATTTCTGCCGACTGTTGACTGAATCATGTCTTTTTTAGCAACTCACTAAAATTGCGCATTTTTAATACTCGGAATGAAAACGCAAGTATTGCCCCCAACAATGCACAAAGTAAAAATTTAACAATCCATGTAGCCGGCAGGTAGGCCTTTCCCAGGTAGGCTGCTACAATAAATACAATACTGAATGACAGGATGCCTGCCCACTCACGTGCAGAGAAACCAATTTCCAGTTTTTTAATAGCAAGCAACCATTGCAGAATAAAAACAAAAAACTGGGTGATAAAGGTAGCGATGGCAGCTCCCAGGGCTAAATACCGTGGAATTAAAATCCAGTTTAACGTGAAGTTCAATACCAGCCCCATAACAAAAATGATATTCAGACCTTTTAAATTTCCATTAGCCATAAGCAAAGCTCCAAATATATACCCAACACTCATAGCAATAAAACTGATAATGAGATATCCCAAAACAGGTCCTGAATCCTGGGTGACTGTATCGTACAAAAGCACCATTATTTCATCCTTGAAAAACCAGACAGGTACTGCCAGGGTAAATGCTCCTGCCCACATAAGACTAAATCCGGTTTTGGTTAACTCAAACACACTTTTATTTTCCTTCAACAACCTGGAGAACATTGGAAACAAGAGAGAAGGAAATAAATATGCAAGCATATTGGCAGCATCCAATAACCGGTATGCCGAAGCATAAATATCGGCTTCAAAACGCCCATCGGGTAAAATCCGCTCTATCATCACACCATCCAATCGGGTGTATGCCGTCATCAGAAAAATGATTAACGCATAAGGATAACTTTGCTTGAAGATCAACAACCAAAAAACCGGCCTGAAGCGCAACTTAAACCATTTCAATTTTCTGTAAACGATCACAAACGCCACTAATCCGGTGATTCCAAGTGAAAATGTTTGGGCCAACGCAAACCACTCTATCTCAAAACTACCTCCCGTAATCGGACTCCATAATAAAACGCCACAAACCAGGATCATTAACAATTTATCCAGAACAGACAGTGCACTATCAGTCCGATACATTCCTAAACCGGAAATATTGGAACGGAGGTATAATACAAAGGAAGTCAATACCCAGTTAAAGGCAACCAATAGCAGAAGTATATTCCAATGAGGATCGAACTTTAATAACCTGGCTACGATAAAAATAACTGCAAGAAATACCAATCCCATCAACATCTTTAAAACCATGATGTTCGGGAAATATTTATCGATCAATTGCCGTGACTGGGAAATGTTGCGGTTGTTGAAATTCTGAATTCCAAAATCATTGATGATCTGAAATAAATAGGTAAAACTGAACAGGGCGAAATACATCCCATATTCTCCATCAGCCACCACATTTTGCACCGTCCTGTCAATACCGAAAATATAACATGGCTTGATCAACAGGTTGATGACCCCCAGAAAAATGCTATTGATGAGGAATTCTCTGTTCATGCT
>QQUB01000605.1 GCA_008501835.1 Bacteroidota bacterium | reverse complement strand
GGAGCTCTTTGCCCACAAAGGAGCCGGCGTCTGGATTGAAACACCATTCTTTTGCGATTACGGAGAAAACATTTCCATAGGGGAAAATACATTTGTCAATGCGAATTGCATGTTCATAGACAACAACAAAATATCAATTGGGAAAAATGGCCTGATTGCTCCTTATGTCCAGATTTATACCGCAACCCACCCATTGAAAGCTACTGACCGGATAATTCAAACCGGCCCGACCACCCGCTACCTCACCTCAACAAAGCCAGTGACCATTGGCGATAATGTATGGATCGGCGGCAACTCCGTTATTTTCCCCGGTGTGACCATTGGAAACAATGTAACCATCGGTGCCGGAAGTGTTGTGACCAAGGATATCCCCGATAATGTGTTGGCATTTGGAAATCCTTGTGAGGTGAGAAAGGAACTGTAAAGCCCTTAATAAGTGAACAAATTAAGCGTCTGCCTGGAAAATAAATTCTGTCCATTTTATGATGGATTCCATTTATATTGAGCAAGTTTCAAAATTGGGCAGTCTCATATGACGTACCTACGGCACTCTTGGTGTTTTAGCAGGTTTTGGTTTACCCATAGGGCCGTCCCGATGGGACTTCATAGTCTCGTAGAGACAAAATATCGGTAACCCCAAAACCGTAGAACAGAAAAAAGTGCCGTAGGTACGTCATATGTCTTTACCAAGCTATTATAATTCCCAAACAACTATAATTGAACCGTAAAACAATATGCATCAATTAAAGATACTTCTACTCCTTTTCCTGCTTTGGAACTTCACCGCCTGCACCAACCAGGAAATTAGCGAACCTAACTCCTTCGTAGACGATGTCAATACCTTTATCGGAACCACTGGTGATCACCCAACAAGTTATGGAGGAACCATTCCGTCAGTTGCTCCCCCATTTGCAATGACACAATGGTCTCCTATGACCAGGAAAAATGAGATCAGCAAAACCCCGTATCATTATAACGACACCACCCTGATCGGATTCATAGGCACACACCAGCCGGCTATCTGGATGGGTGATTACGGCTTCGTTTCCCTTATGCCACAGGTAGATGTTCTGGAAACCACCCTGGAAAAGAGAGGTTATGCCTTTTCACATCAAGACGAACAATCCAGTCCTTATGCCTATTCCGTAAAATTCCATTCTGATAAAGGCAAAACCATCTCAACCAATATCCAGGCGACCACCCGCTGCGGCAAATTTGAGATCACCTATCCCGAATCCGAAAATGCCTACCTGGTGATTGATGCCAGCCGCTTACAAAATTTTGAAGGCTGGATAAAAATAGATCCAGAAAAAAACGAGGTCATCGGGTACAACCCCGACAGGCATTCCTCCGGAATTGGACCGGAATTGCCCAATTTCAAAGGTTATTTTGTGATACAGATCGATAAACCATTCGATCACTTTGGCACGTATTCAGATACGATCAAAATGAAGGACCAGCTCGAGTTGACAGGGGAAAATATCGGCGGATACCTCAAGTTTAAAACCCGGGAGAATGAAAAAGTAACGATAAACATTGCCACCTCCTTCATCAGTATTGAGCAGGCGCGCGAAAACCTGCAAAAAGAAAAAGGCAGTTTTGACAGCACAAAAGATGATTGGAACAATTTATTAAACAGGATCGAAATTGAAGGCGGGACACAGGATCAGCGGATAAGTTTTTATACCGCCATGTTTCACTGTTTGCAATACCCCCGGTTATTTTCGGAACACGGTCAGTATTACAGTGCTTTTGATGATACCATCCACAGTGGGGTTTCCTACAATGATTATTCCTTATGGGATACTTACCGTGCCTTGCACCCTCTGCTGATTTTTATTACACCCGAGCATGTCAATCCCATGATGCAGTCCCTGATCCAGATGTATGATGAAGGCGGCTGGATTCCCAAATGGCCCAATCCAACCTATTCCAATATCATGATCGGCACCCATGCCGATGCCGTATTGGTGGATGCTTATACAAAGGGATTTGATGGCTTTGATATTGAGACAGCTTATGAGGCTATGTATAAAAATGCCATGACGCCTCCCTTGAATGACAGTCTTGACCGGTGGTGGGATCGCGGTGGTTGGACCGCTTATGAAGCCAGGGGCGGATTGTCCTACTACAAAAAATTAGGGTTTGTACCCATTGACAGAACCAATGAGGCGGTGTCCAGGACTATTGAGTTTTCCTATGGTGATTATTGCGTTGCCCAAATGGCCAAAGCTTTGGATAAACAGGAGGATTACGATTATTTCATAGAGCGAAGTAAAAACTACAGGAATACCTATAATCCGGCAACAGGGTTTATGGCCCCGCGCAATCATGATGGCACCTTTCATCCGGACCCCGAAAAAGGATTCACCGAAGGAAGTCCCTGGACCTACAATTTTGGGGCCATGCATGACGTAGCGGGTATGATCGAATTAATGGGAGGGGAACAGCCCTTTATCGAAAAACTCAATGAGAATTTTGATGGCCAGCATTACCGCCACGGAAATGAACCGGGACATCACTATGCCTACCTGTACAATTATGCCGGCCAGCCCTGGAAAACCCAAGAGCTGGTCAGAGAGATCCTCGACGAAAAATACCTGAACAAACCGGATGGTCTATGCGGAAATGACGACTGCGGGCAGATGTCGGCATGGTATATTTTCAGTGCCATGGGATTTTATCCTGTCTCTCCCGGAAGTCTGGAGTATGCCATCGGTGCGCCCCTATTCAAAAAAGTCACTTTAAAACTGGACCGTCCCGGAAAAAAGGATTTTGTCATTGAAGCCAGGAATTATGGTGAACAAAACATCTATGTAAAATCAGTTACTCTGGACGGGAAGAAATTGGTCCGCCCGTTTATTCAGCATTCTGATATTATGAATGGGGAGTTGCTGGTTTTTGAGATGGATAGTATTGCGGTGCGGTAAGGGGGTGGGCGTCAAATTAAGGTAAACCAATCCCAGGGGCATGGCAAATTATTGGGTGGCACGCCAGTGCCATGTGATAAGATAAAAAAAAACGCTAGTTCTGTAGGAACGGCATATGTAGATTCATAATCAATAAAATATGCCGTTCCGATGGAACTGTGGATTCCCCCTTTCATAGCAAGGCACTGGCGTACCCTGCTATGAGGTGCCGTCTCTCTGAGACTGGGTTTTCCTAAGAATACCACTAATTTGACACCAATGGCTGTGATGAGGAAGAATTTGCCAGATTAGCTCGTATTGTAATCAACAATAAACTTGCGGTTTACTTGCCATACAAGGAGATAATGCGCAACTTTAGGTCGTTTATAAACAAGTTATGAGTCAGCGATTACGACTTTGACTTACGAGCGCCATCTGGAATGACAAAACACACGTCTTTGATTTTCTGCTCGAAGGGAACTGATTTGAAAACGGGAAAGCATCGTTTCCAAAAAAATCGT
>QQUB01000308.1 GCA_008501835.1 Bacteroidota bacterium | reverse complement strand
TCGATAATCTCCTGGCGGTATTTCTTAGGAATACGCGTCCATACTTTCTCAGGAGAATCTTCGGCACTTTCCCAAATGAAAGCTCCTCCTTTTTCCAGTCCATCCAATGGATTGGTGTGCAGGAAGATCTTAGGGTCAGAACAAAGCACCACATTCACGTGGCGAAGATCACAGTTCACGCGCACACGTTCTGGTGCTGCTACCAGGAAGTAATTGGTAGGCGCACCTTTTTTCTCAGAACCGTATTTTGGATTCGCGCTGAGATTAACAACCTCTTTGAGCTCTCCGGTATCCTCATACAATTCATCTCTTTTCGCAACATAGCTGGAAAGGTCACCGAGGATACTACCGAGGTTTTTACCGGTTGTGATCATTCCCCAGCCACCGATAGAGTGGAAACGAACGGCGATGGAGTCCTTAGGCAACCCTGAAGGAGTTTCTTCAGCAACTACATTATATGGGTGGTCAATTCCCAGGTAGAAGAAACGTACACCGTCGTTGATAGTTTTTCCATCCTGGCGAGCCAGACGGCCTTCTGCGAAATCATACGCTCCAATTACATGTTCCGGACGGAAGTCTCTTGAACCGAGTCCATAACTACCTGAAAGTACATGTGGTTTTTCCGTTTCCGGATTAATTTTACCTAAACCTTCGTAAGCAGTTCTTCTGAAATTACTTTCCGCTTTTCTGAGGGCAAGCTTGATCTCACGGGTCAGTGGATTACTGCCGGATAGAGGTTCGTCAGTTCTTTCGAGAACAATAACTTCTTCCTTACCTCTTAAAGCTTCGATGATTTCTTTTTCAGGGAATGGACGAAGTGAATTTATGTGGATAACCCCAACATCTTCACCTCTGGTTTCTTTAATATGATCTACTGCAGCTTCAATATTTTCAGCGGCACTACCAAGGGCTACGAAAACTACCTTGGCATTCTCACAGTTATATTCGGAGATCATTCCGTAATGTCTGCCAGTGAGTTCGCCGTATTCCTTATAAGAATCGCGGAGGAAGTCGGCAATGCCTTCGGCGAAGTTATTTCTACGAGCAGCAATACCATTCATGTAGTGCTCCTGGTTTTGAACGGGTCCCAGCAACATTGGGTTTTCCAGATCAATACCTCTAGGTACTCTTCTTCTGGTAGGTCCGAACAATATTTTCTGTGCATCTGTAGGACTTTCAATGATATCATCAGGAGCACCAAGGAATTCTCTCACCAATGCAGCTTCCGGCATACGGAAAGTTCTTTCGAGGTGAGTGGTAAGGAACCCATCCTGAGCATTCAATCCAGGATTAAGGGCCTTCTCAGTTACTTTTCTTAAAATAATGGCCTGGTCTGCGGCCTGTTGTGCATTTTTGGAGAACAATACGATCCATCCTGTATCGAGGGTGGCGTATACGTCGTCATGACCACAGTGGACATTTAAGGCATGTTTGGTTAACGCTCTTGCACCCACTTCCAAAACCATAGTGCTCAATTTACCAGGTGCGTGGTAGTATTGCTCCAAACCATATATAACGCCTTGCCCGGAGGTGAAGTTTACAACACGTTGTCCAGTCACGGATAAAGCTATGGCTCCTCCTTGTGCTGCGTGCTCCCCTTCGGTTTCTATAGCCGTTAAAGCTTTTCCGAAGGCATTCAATTCACCTTTTGCATATAATAATTGAAAATTTTCCCCCATCTGCGTGGAAGGAGTGATAGGATAGAAAACTCCCGCGTCGACGATGAGGGCTTCAGTCGCCGAAACGATGGTGTTTCCGTCGGTTGTAATCCGTTTTCCCGGGTACTTGACTTTGTTCTTTTGCATCTCTAAAGGATTTATTACTTGAAAAATCGGTTCAAAGTTAAAGCCAAAAACAGGTTAAAGGGGATGACTAACGACAACGAAAAAAAAATATGAGAATGATTTTTGTCACCTTAATTATCTTTGGTCAACCCTGTTTTTTTTCAATTTCAAGCCTATTTTACTCTGATTTGAGCTTGTTTTGATGCCGGAAATTTGGATTTTTGAAATTCATGCGCTTCATTTTTCAGGGAATTTAAATTTTTTATCCTATTAATAAGGTAGGCAACAGGAATTAGGATATTTAAATACGAATTTGACTTCCCTTGTTAACCAATCAACTAAAAAACTGTTATTTATTATAATGGGAAAAAGGGTGGCAAAACTCATGTATTGGCCTTGCGAAAAATCACTTATTCCCAGTTGTGATTAGAATACCTTTGTGGCGTTCTAAAGAAAGTCAGACAGTCCTTACCGAATAAACCAGTATTCAATTAGCTGACATAAATTAAAATTTCAAAAAGTGGTTACTAAAAAATTAACGAGTTTATTTAACCCCAGGGTGATTGCGATTATTGGGGCTACTGCCAATGAAGGAGCAGTAGGGTACGCATTGGTGAGAAATCTTATCGGTTCCGGATTTGATGGGATTGTTTATCCTGTTAATCCTAAACGAGATAATATATTAGGGGTAAAAGCTTATCCAAATATTCAGGAAATCCCTGATAAGGTGGACCTGGCCATTATTGCTACTCCGGCCAAAACCGTTTTACCGATTGTTGAAGATTGTGGTATTGCAGGAGTTTCCGGTATATTACTGATCTCTGCAGGATTTGCGGAAGCAGGAGAGGAAGGTCAGGCAATGACCAAAGAGATCCTCAAAACAGTCAGAAGATATAATATGAGGTTGATTGGGCCAAACTGCCTTGGTTTCATCAAACCTTCCATCAAGCTGAATGCCAGCTTTGCCAATAAAATGGCTTTGCCTGGTAATATTGCCTTTATCTCTCAAAGTGGAGCACTCTGTACCGCCATTCTCGACTGGTCCATCAAGATGAATGTTGGTTTCAGTCATTTCGTTTCCATTGGTTCGATGATCGATGTGAGTTTTGATGACCTCATCGATTATTTTGGCAGCGACCCCTATACCTCGAGTATCGTAATTTATATGGAATCCCTCAAGGATGCGAGGAAATTCCTGAGTGCTGCCAGGGCATATGCGAGAAATAAACCAATTATCGTACTGAAAGCTGGAAAGAGTACAGAAGGAGCTCAGGCTGCAATGTCTCATACCGGTAGTCTCGCAGGAAACGATTTTGTGTTTGATGCGGCCTTCAAACGGGCAGGTATCGTAAGAGTTGATACCATAGGGGAGTTGTTCCACATTGCTCAGTCATTGTCTTCACAGCCAAAACCATCCGGAAAGAGAATGGCTATGATCACCAATGCAGGAGGTCCTGGTGTAATCGCTACAGACCTCTTGATGTCGAAAGGTGGACGACTGGCGGAATTGTCAGAGGAAACCATTGAAGATCTCAACCAGCACCTGTCTCCATACTGGAGTCACAACAACCCGTTTGACGTATTAGGGGATGCAGGTCCCGAAGAATATAGAAAGGCCGTAGAAGTGTGTGTTAAAGATCCGAATGTTG
>QQUB01000424.1 GCA_008501835.1 Bacteroidota bacterium | reverse complement strand
ATGTCTACTATCTCATGATTATAGTTCCAAAAGCTAGCAATATCAGAATTCGAATTCAATCCAGCAACTGTAAGGAGCTTTCTTGGGTCTTGAAGCTCAAAATCTGCAGGTCCATAATGATTTCCTTGATGCATATAATTCAGCAACTCGTTGCCATCATTTCCAGCTCCACATACTATTATTCCTGGAAAAGAATTAAATTCCTCTTTAAGTATGGATACAGGATTAATCGGAATGACATTCAATAAAGGTTCAACTATCCATACTGGATATGAAAACCCCCATGATAAATTTAATACATCTAATTCAAGCTCATTCGCAATTCTAATAGCTTTTTGCATATCAAACAAATTACCCTGTCCATTTGAATCAAAAGCCTTTATAATATATAATTCCAAATTGTCAGGAGAGATCCCAGATGATTCAGCTAGTGCAGCAATTATCCCTGCAATTTGAGTACCATGCCCATTATCATCAATAGGTAATAACTCTCCATTAATAACGTTCGCTTCAAAAGCTACATAATTTGTAATAAACGTGTGGTCATAGTCTATTCCTGTATCAATAATTCCAATTTTTACAATTTGGTTTTGAGGAAAATAGTTACAACTTAACAAACCCGGATAGTCATTAACATAATCTGGTATTGGAGTATATGTTTCACCAGGTAAACTTTCAACCAACACTTCAAAATCCAATGGAGTTGATGTTATATCATAATTCAAATTAGTATCATCAATTTCAGAATTGACTACATCATTCTCAATAATATCCACCACATTATAAAAAACAACTTCCTGCCCATTCACATCAGTATACTGAATTGGGAAGGATGCTATTTCTATCAAATAAATATCATCATCGATTTGATCAATTATGGTCCCATCAATTAAATCCAAATACTCATCAATTTCGGCAGGGGTAACACCTTCTGCAAAATCAATGATTATTTGGTTAGGATTATACGTTCCTTGAGCAGTTAAAAATGTTGTTGAAATCAAGAAAACTAAAAGTGTGAAAGAGTGGATCAAGTTTTTCATAATTCTAAAAATTTTCATTTTAATTTTTCTATTTATTAATTCAGGGAAACAACCCCTTGTCTTATATATAAGCCACGAGATTGCCGAATGTGACATAAAAAGTCACACTTTTTTCCATTTTTCCGTGATTTTGCGGAATTTTTACCCCGAAAGATTGTTTTTAGCGTCGGGAATGATGAGATCCGGGGGAATCGGAATAAAAATAATCAATTCAGCGAATTTTCAAAAAAGCACTGTTACGAAACAGCAAAACAACCCAATAAACATGACACCCAACATCACCGAACAGGAAGCCATTGAGCTGCAGCAAAAGCTGGCCAAAAAAGTCGTCAAAAAAGGCAAACTGACTAATATCCGCTACGTAGCGGGTACAGATGTCGCCTACGCCAAAAACAAGAAACGACTGATCGCAGCCGTGGTAGTAATCGACATCCGCACCATGGAGGTCGTGGAGCAGGTGGTGGTGGAAGATGAGGAGCGTTTCCCATACATCCCGGGGCTGTTCTCTTTCCGGGAAATGCCGCCCCTGATGAAGGCATTCGAACAACTGAAGATCCGCCCTGATGTGGTCATCATCGACGGGCAGGGGCTCGCCCACCCACGCCGCTTTGGGCTGGCCTGCCATTTCGGGGTTCACTACAATATCCCAAGCATTGGCTGCGGTAAAACAAGACTGATCGGTACATTCGCTCCGGTCGGGGAAAAACGCGGTGACTTCAGTCCGCTGGTGGATGGGGAAGAACTGATCGGCAGCGTACTGCGTACTCAGGATGGTATCAATCCACTGTTCATCTCTATCGGTCATAAGGTGGATCTGAAAACGGCGCGCCAGATCGTGCTGAAGCTTTGTACTCAGTACAGGCAGCCAGAGACGACACGTAAGGCGGATGAGCTGGCGAATCGGATGTTGAAAGGGTGAATTGGTTGCTGGTTACTGGTTTATTTAACCGCAATGAGCACAAGGAAGGCGCGATGTTCGCAAGGAGTTTATTGAATGTGAACCAGTAACCAGAAACCAGCCTACTTATGCTTTATCTTCAATACCATAATCGTGAAGATGAAAAAGAAGGTCACCGCATTGGCGATGATGACAGGCAGATCCTGCATCAAAAAACCGTAGATCAGCCAGAGGATGATACCCACCACTAATAATACATAGGTGGAAAGGGAGAGATCCTTGGTATTACGGGTTTTGATCGTTTTAAGCGCTTGTGGAATGAAGGCTATGGTGGTACACGTGGCGGCTACGAGGCCTAATACAGTTGTGGCAGTAAAAACCATGATGTCGAATGAAGATGTTGAAATAAGGCGCAAGATAGTACTTAGTCTGGAATAGGGAGCCACGAATGCACGAATAGGTTATTAAAAATATTGGTGCATTCGTGGCCCTGCCCTTTCTCAAAAGTTGGTTAACTTCGCGGTTCAATTTTTTATTATGCCGGTTGTTTCTTCGAAGATTAAACGTTCTCCTTTTTGGCTGATCAATGGTCATTTTCAGTCTGTCTATCCATCCTTGTACCGGCAGGTGGATGGCGTTACTTATGAACGGGAACGACTCACCCTAAAGGATGGAGATTTTGTGGATCTCGACTGGCAAGATCAGGGAAATGACAAACTGCTTATCATCTCACATGGACTGGAAGGGAATTCAAATCGGCAATACGTAAAGGGTGCTGCCAAATTATTTGCCCAAAACGGCTGGGATATTCTGGCCTGGAACTGTCGCTCCTGCAGCGGAGAGATGAACCGGGCATTCCGCCTCTATCACCATGGCGATATCGACGATATTAGTGAAGTCATTGCTCATGCACAAAAAAGAAAAGATTACCGGCAGATTAGCCTGATGGGGCACAGCATGGGTGGAAGTATTACGTTGAAGTATATTGGAACAAAGGGCAATAACCTGGATAAAAACATCAAAAGTGCCACGGTCTTTTCCGTTCCCTTCGACCTGGAAGCGGGGGCCGATATCCTCAATAAACGTTCCAACAAACTCTACTATGATAAATTCCTATCAAAACTCCAACCGAAGATCGAATACAAAGACAGGGCTTATCCCGGAAGGCTGGACACTTCCAATTTTGACCGGATTGAGGTCTGGCGGGATTTTGATGAATTCTTCTCAGCTCCTATGAACGGTTACCGGGACGCTGCGGATTTTTATGAGCAATCCTCAGCTATCAATTATATCGATGGAATCAATATTCCTACGCTGGCTTGTAATGCCCAAAACGACCCCATTCTACCGAAAGAATGTTATCCAACGGAAGCCTGTTCCAACCACCCTCACCTCTATCTGGAAATCCCCAAAACCGGCGGACATTGCGGTTTTTTACAACCGGGAGATGAATTTGCCTACTCAGAAAGACGGGCTTTGGAATTCGTCGAAAATTCCCATCGCTAATATTTAATCAGCTTCTGCCTGGAAACTCCTACTTCCGTCAGTATTTCCACAAAATATATACCGGATTGTAAGCTGGAAAGATCAAATTGCTGTATCCCTGCTAAAGACTCCAGCACTCTTTTCCCGGAAGCATCGAAAAAGCGAACATTTTTAATTTTCACTCCTTCAGTATTCATCACCTCCACTACGTCATTAGCTGGATTTGGTACTATGTTGATCCTGGTTAATTTATGATCGATCTGCACTGAAGCAGAAGTTCCAAACACACAATTTTGAAATGCCCTGTATTTGGGGGTCTCTTCCGCAGGTTGTCCCTGATATTCCTTCAGACCCCAAGAACCATACCTGGAATAAGAACCTTGTGAAGAAAAATTTACAAAAAGGGTTTCCTCCCCTAAGGCGAGATACCAGTAATTCAGGTACTCACAATAAATATCTTCCATCCGGTCATGTCGGTTCGCATCAGTGAGTTTTTGGGTAAGCGTTTCATTACTCTGGTATTGATAAGACACCAGATGCTGGCCACCTTCATAAGTCATCAAAACCAGTTCATGGTCATTTGCAACTTCAAGGCTGGAAGCAATTGGAATAAAAGCGTCCTCCTCCAAGGATGCTTCAACCATGTTTAAAATTTCATCAACAGTAATGGACTCGATCAATCCGTCATTGCCAATCTGATCACCTATTCCACCTCCAAAATAAGGGGCAATAGCCAGAACATCGGCCTCTACCCCGTAAGGGTTATACTCAGGCTCCTCAAACCTGCTGATGATATAATTGGACAACCAGCTATTGACAGACTGAGAAGGAATGATCTTCACCAATCGATCGGTATTGGTTCCGAAAACCTGTTCAAAAAGATAAAACACATCTGCGGATCTTTTGGCTGTATATTGCCAGGCTTGTTCCCAGGGTTGCCCTTCATAACCCAGAGCAGCTCCCTGCTGGGAGGCATAACTGTTTTGAGCAAATATACCATTCCAGACCTCATTGGAATATTCCAGGTAAACCGTCAGGTCCTGATCCAGATTATCGAACAGGAAATGAGCCATTTGGGTAATGAAATCATCATCAGCCTGATGGGGAATGCATATCCAGGGGTCTTTTTTCGCTGTATTACACAAATCAACAATATGCTCATAAGCTATTCCGGAAGGCATTGCCTGGGTATAATTATCAACGGAAGTCCTCTCCGCCCAGACTTGAACAGGAGAATTATTGGTTCTCATCCAGTCCATAAACCGTAGTACATGAAAATCATCAATAAAACTGAGAAATTCTGGATGGAAAGGCGCCGTTTCATGATCATCAGCGTACCCCGGTAATATCACCTCAATATCATGAACCGGATCATTGACATCAGAACTCAGAATGGAAACAGCAATATTGCTACCGGTTGGAACGAAGGTATAGGTCCCCGGGCTAGTAAAGGTACCCGTTGCACCAAAATCCAATCGTACCTCCCCTGTTCCTTTGATTTTTAAAGTATAGGTCCCCATAGGCATGGCTGCTTCAGGTTCAAGATCCCAAAGTATGAGTGACCTCACAGCCTGAGGTGCATCAGTTCCATTATCATAGGGAATTTCCAGCGGATAACCATCTATTCCCAAAGGGATTTCAACTCCGGAATCCCATCCACCTGATCCATCAGAATTAAAGGGGATCCACTGACGGGCAGCTTTGAAAGCATCTTTGAAAACTAGTTCTTCGCTGTAATCGGTAATACTTGAGAGGTTGGTACCAACTTTGCGTTGTGAATAAATTTGCGTTTGAATAGCCAAACAGAAAAGAACGAGCAGCAGGGGGTACTTTTTCATATCCTGGTCAAGAATTTAATTATTTTGGAAAAATAACCATTAAGATGGAATTTTAAAACATTACCTCAAAGACCCCGAAAAAAATACAAAACGCTGCACACTTTACTAAAATCATCTCGGCTCAGCAAAAGGTGGCTTCCATGTCTTTTCTTTCATTATTTTTTTAACGTCTTCCCAGGATAAAGGGTAGAAATCGTGACAATCAACTCCAATATCAAAAGCGAGCGCATTAGGGTCGTCAGGCAAGGTGCCATGCGAATGTCCGTAAAGCTGGTAGGAGCCTCGGTGTTTCGCCTTCCATTCCCGAATGGCATAGTGAAACAGCACCACAAGCTGTTTGCCCCGTTTAAAAGAGTCATCCTTAACGGTCAACTCATAATAATCCTTAACCCACTCAAAACGATCACGACAGGCAACTGCCAGTTTATCATGATTTCCTTTGACGAGATAGATTTTTCCATTAAGCCGGTCCAGGATTTCTCTGGTTTCCTTTTCTGAGGTAGTAAAGGCAAAATCTCCAAGATGATATACCTTATCATCCGGCCCAATCTTTTCATTCCAGCGCTGGATGAGCACTTCATTCATTTCATCAACTGATTGAAATGGCCTGCCGGAATATTTGATGATATTCTTATGTCCAAAATGTTGGTCTGAAGTAAAAAACATACTCAAAGAACTGAAATCCGGTTAAAAGAATTCCCTTTTGTCGAAAAAAGGCAGAAAAAATGTCACGTTTGCCGATTCCAGGGCTTTTATATATGGGGGCCGGGGCCAGGGGCTAGACCTCCGAGGTTTTAGAAACCTCGGAGGTCTGCGGATCTGCGGGACTGCCGGGCTGCGAGAAAGTAATGGGCACAAAAAAAGGGAACGATTGCTCGTCCCCCTTTTTTTCGTGTATGCTTAAATCTGTATCGGTCAAATTATCCGCTGGCCAGGGCAGCTGCACCACTAACGATCTCAAGGATCTCATTGGTAATAGCTTCCTGACGAGCCTTGTTGTAAGAAAGACGTAATTCTTTCAGCAGTTCCTGTGCATTTTCAGTCGCAGCATCCATCGCCGTCATCCTTGCACCGTGCTCCGAAGCGTGTGTATCGAGGACAAACTTCTGGAACTGTGTTTGGATGATGCTAGGAACGAGATGATCCAACAAACCTTTCTTGTCCGGTTCGAAGATATAATCCGCTTTCATATTGCCATTTCCTTCTTCGCCCTCCGTCTTCTCAATCTTCGCCACTGGAAGGAACTGCTCTGCGATAGGTGTTTGAACAGCTGCATTCTTGAATCTTCCGTAAGCTACTGTCACGTTATCATACAGGCCTCTTGAAAAACAGCTCATGATTCTTTTCGAAACTACCGCCACATTATCATAGCTCAGATTTTCGAACAACTCCACATAATCATCAACGATCCTGCAATCCTTATACTCGGATTTACTGAAAAATTCAAAACCTTTCTTTCCAATAGGAATGATATCCAGATAGCCGGCGTTTCTCACTTCAGCATATTTGGTATCGATGACATTAACTGCTTCTTTAATCACGTTGGCGTTAAACGCTCCACACAAACCTCTGTTTGACGTGATCACAACGATCGCAGCCCTCTGAATCGGTCTCTCTTCCCCAAAAGATGTATCCACATCTCCTTCCAGGTTGGAAAGGATGTTACGCAACATTTCATTCAGTTTGTCTGCATAGGGGCGCATTTGCACAATAGCATCCTGTGCTTTACGCAACTTGGAGGCAGACACCATTTTCATGGCCTTAGTGATCTGCTGTGTATTGATAACGGATTGAATCCGGTCACGTACTTCCTTTAAATTAGCCATATCAATTTTTAAATTGCTGGTTGTTACCTGCTGCTTTCAGGAAGAGTCCTTGAAGGCCTCTTCCCAAAGCTCATTTTATACCTTTATTACTTAAACTGTGGAGCGATCTCCCCTGCAATCTCTGCAAGTTTATCGAGGTCTGCCTGTACCAGTTTTCCTGCTCTTAAGTTATCAAGGATGTCACTGTGTGACTGTTCCATCTTCATCAGGAAGATCTTCTCGAAATCTTTCACTTTATCCACAGCAACGTTTTTCAACAACCCTTTTGTACCGAGGTAGATGATAGCGATCTGCTTTTCTACCGGCATTGGAGAGTATTGAGGCTGCTTGAGGATCTCCACGTTTCTTGCACCTTTATCCAATACTGCAGCAGTAGCAGCATCAAGGTCAGAACCGAATTTGGCGAAAGCCTCCAGCTCACGGTATTGTGCCTGGTCGAGTTTCAATGTACCCGCAACTTTCTTCATCGACTTGATCTGAGCGTTACCACCCACACGAGATACTGAGATACCTACGTTAATCGCAGGACGGATACCCGCGTTAAACAAGTTTGACTCCAAGAATATCTGTCCGTCGGTAATAGAAATTACGTTGGTTGGAATATATGCAGAAACGTCACCCGCCTGTGTTTCGATAATCGGCAATGCAGTCAATGAACCTCCACCTTTTACCATTGGGTTACCATCAGCATCTTTTGCTTCAGCTAATGAAGGAGGAAGGTCGTTCATCTGGCGTGCGATTTCATCAGAGTTGATAACTTTCGCAGCACGCTCTAATAAACGTGAGTGCAGGTAGAATACATCCCCTGGATAAGCCTCACGTCCCGGTGGACGACGCAACAACAGAGATACCTCACGGTATGCCACAGCCTGCTTAGACAAATCATCATAGATGATCAATGCCGGACGGCCGGTATCACGGAAGAACTCACCGATGCAAGCTCCTGCAAAAGGTGCATAGAACTGAAGCGGTGCAGGGTCAGAAGCAGAAGCAGAAACGATCACTGTATAAGCCATCGCACCGTTCTCTTCCAAAGTTTTAGCCACGTTCGCTACTGTAGAAGCTTTCTGTCCGGAAGCTACATAAATACAGAAAACAGGCTCTCCCTTGTCATAAAATTCTTTCTGATTGATAATGGTATCGACAGCAATCGCGGTTTTACCAGTCTGACGGTCACCAATGATCAACTCACGCTGACCTCTACCAATAGGGATCATCGCATCAATGGCCATGATACCCGTCTGAAGCGGTTCACTTACCGGCTCACGATAGATTACACCCGGAGCTTTACGCTCAAGTGGCATCTCATACTTTGTGCCGCCGATCTCGCCTTTACCATCGATTGGCTGACCGAGTGGATTCACTACACGTCCAAGGTAGCCTTCACCAACCTCGATAGAACCGATCAATCCGGTACGGTGTACTCTTGAACCTTCACGAATACCGTCGCCAGGTCCCATCAATACTACCCCTACGTTATCTTCCTCAAGGTTCAAAACGATGGCGCGAACACCAGTTTCAAATTCAACGAGCTCACCAGCCTGAGCATTTGTCAGACCGTAAACACGTGCAATACCATCCCCTACCTGGAGAACAGTACCATACTCTTCCAACTCAGCTGTGTTGCTGAACCCGGAAAGCTGCTGCTTCAATATTGCTGATATTTCATCAGGTTTTACGTCAACCATATTATTTAAAGTTTAAGTATAAAGTCTAAAGTAAAAAGTCTGCGGACTTTTCGATACAATTATTTTTTCTCAACCTTCGATACGTAAGTATTTCCGGCAAATTCTTTTTTAAGCGCTTCGATCTTATTGGCGATACTCGCATCGTACATCTTGTCCTCAAATTCGATGACAAAACCACCGATCAGTTCAGGGTCCACTTCTGTAGTGATCTCCACTGTCTTGGCAGTTTCTTCACTGGCCAGCAGTTTAGATTCGATCTGCTTCAACACATCATCTTCAATCGGAGTAGCAGTAATGAGTCTTACGGAAGAAATTCCTTTCAACTCGCGATAGTGATCAATGAAGACCTCAGCGATTTCCGGCAGGTATTCCTCACGCCCTTTGTTTACCAAAATCCTCAAAAAGGCCATACTTAACTCGTCGTATTTGCCTTCAAAGAGTTCGTTGAGGATACTTACTTTTTTGGATGCTTTTACGATTGGGCTTTTAAGCAGTAGGTAAAAATCACGCACCTCTGTCGCTGCCTTGAATGACTGCACATCCTCGAGTACACGCTCAAGCTTGTTTTGCTCAATCGCCAAATCCATCAGTGATTTTGCGTAACGAGATGCTATTCTTTGTACAGACATGTTTTAAATTATGAAGTCCCGGCGATTTCTGAATGTTCAAAAAGCTCCGGGATTGGTTTTAAAATCACAAGGCAGATTTTCCGCCTTTGGTTATCATTTCCGTCTGAGTTAGTTCAATTCCAACTCGTCTGTCATGGTTTTCACGAATGCTTCGTGCTCCGCATTACCTTTCAACTCTTTACGAACGAGTTTTTCGGCAATTTCAATAGCGAGTAAACCAGCCTGATTTTTGAGGTCGGTAATGGCAGCTTTACGCTGATTGTCGATCTCAACTTTGGCATTTTCAACGATCTTCTTAGCTTCTTCCTTAGCCTTTTCCTTGGCTTCCTTGATGATGGAATCTCTTGCTTCCCCTGCTTCTTTCAGGATAGAAGATCTTTCCTCACGGGCTTCAGCCAGAATTCTGTCATTAGAAGCCGCAACATTTGCTACTTCCTGACGAGCTTTTTTAGCTTCATCCAAAGCCTCCTGGATGGAGTTTTCACGCTTCTTCAATGCCTCCTGAATCGGACGGAAAGCCGCTCTACCAATAAAAAACCAAACAAGGATGAAAATAAGAGAAGTCCAGAAAATCAATCCCGGATCCGGCTTGATCACATCAAATCCCGCTAATAAAATGAAATCAGTCATCGTATATGATTATTTTGTTCTTTTTGTTTTCTTTTGAATTTACCCGGGCTGACAGCCAACCGCTACAGCCCGGATAAAAGTTCAATTCTTTTAATTGCAGATTATCCAGCCAAAAGACCAACAACAATCGCGAACAGTGCCGCACCCTCTACGAGGGCCGCTGTCAAGATCATGTTGTTACGGATATCACCTACAGCCTCTGGCTGACGGGCGATAGCTTCCATGGCTTTGCTACCGATCAAACCGATACCAATACCTGCACCAATTGCTGCAATACCAGCTCCAATTGCTCCCATTATTTGAGAATTTTATTGTTAAAAAAAATATTTACCAAATCAAAAATCTGCACTCTGCACTCATCACTTTGCACTATGCACTCCCTAGTGCGCTTCCTCATGGTGGTGTTCTTCAACAGCCGCACCGATATAAGAAGCAGTCAAAATAGCAAAGATGAACGCCTGCAAGAATGCTACCAGCAACTCGATCAGGTTCATAAATGCTGTAAAGGCTCCACCGACGATGATACCCGTTGGTGCACCTCCTAATTGTCCTGTATCTTTAAACAAGAAGATCAAACCGATCAAACTCAGGATGATAATGTGTCCCGCAGAAATGTTCGCAAACAAACGAATCATCAATGAGAAAGGCTTGATGAAAAGGGAAAGGATCTCAACCGGAGTCAAAATGATCTTAACCCATGCAGGGATACCAGGCATCCAGAAGATGTGTTCCCAGTAATCTTTCTTACCACTCAGGTTCACCACGAGGAAGGTAATGAACGCCAGCGCCAGCGTTACAGCCAGGTTACCGGTTACGTTAGCTCCTCCCGGGAAGAATGGAATCAACCCCATTAGGTTACAGAACAAAATAAAGAAGAACAAGCTCATGATGAACGGCTGAAAACGCTCGTAGTGTTTTTCACCGATCATTGGTCTTGTCACTTCGTCTCTGATGAATAAGAAGAAAGGCTCAATGAAATTCTGGATTCCACTTGGCGCTTTGCCCTCATTCTTTTTATATCTTCTTGCAACAGTAATAAACAACCAACCCAGCAAAATTGCTGCGAGCAACATCGTGGCAACATTTTTGGTAATAGAGAAATCATAAAAGGAAGTAATACCTCCTCCAACGAATCCGCCATCAACAGTGCTTGGAGGATCGATCATGTACTCATGATCATGATAATTGATTGAATAAACTGTCTTTTCTTTTCCGTCAGCAGTAGTGATATTTTTGCTTTCGATGTGAGTTCCGTGGAGATCAACTTCTCCTTGTGGGAATTCAGGATCAGCAATGCGATTTACACGTCCGTGATTCAATACGTAACCATCGATGGCTTTGTGTCCGTGATCGAACTTACTGGACATAAAAAATGACCAGCCGTGGTCAGGAGCGTAAAGGATACATGGTAATGGAATATGTACATGCTCCCAAACGTGGAATTCATTTTTGTCTGAGATGTGGTCAAGAACGGTTCCAACCGGATCATACGATCCACCGCTTGATGATTTTGACTCATCATCAGATGCCAGAATCGGGGTTGAAAACAGACTCAAAATAATCCCAAAAATCAGACCAGAAAACAGGTTAAATTTTACCTTCACGATACCCAACTTTATACTGCTTAACTAATAGCTTTTTAAATATCGGCGCAAAGGTATAGCTTTTAGTAAGATAAAAAAATCATATTTTATCTTTTTTTCGGGCTTTTTGTAATTTTGCAGGCTATGCAAGAAGAGAAAAAAAGCAAACCCAAAAAGGGCTTTGTCGATTTCATCGCCAAATTCCCGGAAATTGATCTGCCTGTTTCCCTTACCGAGGAAGCAAGGCATTTGTTCAGTTTAAGAAACAAACCTATTCCGGATGAACTGATCCACGCCTTCATTATGCCCACGGAAGATGAGGAGATGGATGAGTTCTCTGAATTCATGGCCTGCTTCCAACTCCCGGGCACAGGTGCCTTCCATGCCCTGGTCTACTGGCGTGCAGGACTGATGAATTACCAATACAATCTTATTACCTTCAACAAAAAAGGTGAATTCATTGATAAACGAGTAATTGCCGGAACCTATGTTGAAGGCGAAAACATCACCCAATCCATTGCCACCATCCAGGAGAATTTCCAGATAGTAATTGCATCCGGACAAAGTGATGCTGATGAGGAATTATTTGATGCCGCATCAAGTACCACCTATATTCTGGAAATATTACTGGACGGATCTATCAGGAATCTCTGACAGATTAATATCTTCTTTATGTACTATATGACTATGTGTTTAATTCAATTTCACAATAATTAACACCTCATCTTCTCTCTTAAAGGATTTTCACCTTTTCCTTTAAGTCACTTCTTTTTTTAAACTATTGGTAACAGCCAATTAACGGCTATTAACATTTCAAGACTGCATCTTGCCGCCATATTCAATCATAAAAAATGGACATAATGAAGAAAGCAGTTGTTTTAATCGTAGCAGTATTTAGCTTTTGCAATGTGAGTTTAGCGCAATTATCCGTTGGTGTAAAAGGTGGAGTGAACTTTGCCAATGTTTATACTACGGAAGCCCTCGGCAGCCTGACGCCGGATTTCAAACACATCGATGAATTCCATTTCGGAGTAGTCGGAGAATTAGGCCTGACCGATCACTTTGCCTTGCAGTCCGAATTAAACGTCATGAAAAAAGGATTGCAATTCTCAGAAGATTTCAACGCCAATGTTTTTAATATGAATATTCCTTTAGGGGTAACCACGGAAGCCCGATTCACTTATGTGGAAGTACCCCTGCTGGCCAAAGTTAAATTCGGCGATGGGCCCCTGCAGGCATATGCCGTTGCCGGACCGACTTTTGGTTATGCCGCAGCAGGAAGACTGGACAACAAAGCCAAAGCCTTACTTGAAATAGACCTTGGAACAGTTGATGTGGATCTCGATCAAATCGACTATGAACGTTTTGAGGTAGGCGCGCAGGCGGGACTTGGCGCAGTTTTGAACCTGGGAGGCACACAACTTTTTGCGGATGCCCGTTACGGCCTCGGATTTACGGAATTGTATGATATCCCCGTTTTTGAGGAAAAAGTGAAGAATAAAGGTATCTCTTTGAGTGCCGGAATTATGTTCAACCTGTAGCCTCTTGTATACCTGAAAAACAAGTGGACAGTCAGCAGTAAACAGTCCATAGTCAGAGAAAACTCTTTTCAAACATATTAGAGCCATGAACGCACCAAAGGGTAGCGTTCATGGCTTTTTATATCTGGTTACATATTTTCTATTAACCAGTCAATATCTTTCATAAACTTGTCTACAGACTCGGGATCTGTCCCATTGCAAACAGAACGGATGTAGCGATTCTCATCTATCAGGATAAACCAACCGCTGTGGTCAAAACCACGCGGAGCATCAGGATCTTC
>QQUB01000315.1 GCA_008501835.1 Bacteroidota bacterium | reverse complement strand
GGAAGGGCCTGACGGGGAGGAATGCTTCCCTGGACAGGGACTGGAAATATGTGATCTGGTCTATGTTAGCTGTGAAGAATTGTGCGTCGACGAATCACTGATCGATCCAAATTTCATCTGTCCGGGCTTTCAATTCCCGGTTTGTGGCTGTGACGGAATTACCTATCAAAATGCCTGTATAGCCAGGTGGCATCATGGAGTCACTACCTGGACACTTGGGGAATGCGATGTATTTGAAATTCAAATTCCTGTTGAAAACGACACTCCTTTTTACATGACCAATCCAGTCGAAAATGAGCTGCGTCTCGGCTGGAAAGGCAAGCAATTGACTGAAATACTGATTTACAATTTACACGGACAAATGATACAGAGAACACTGACCGACCATGACGAAGACGGTTTTACACAGTTAGACGTGAGCACCCTTCCTCCTGGCCTGTATATCCTGCAGGTCAGTGATAGCGAAGGAAATGTACGAACAGAAAAATTTGTAAAAACCTGAGGGTATTGAACAGGGATGAAGGATTATTCCATGACCCTCATTAAACCTAATTTAAGACTATTAAACCCAAAATTATTATTATGAAAAGCATAAGATACGTTATTATAGCTGCTCTATTATTCACCACACACGTTGCCATGGGGCAGTTTTGTCCCGGCAATTATTTTGACAACGGAGATTTTGAACTAGGGTCTCCACCTCCAAATGCCAGTAATACTATCGGCGGTGCGCAGGGCTGGGATAAGATATGGAGTGGAAACAGTGAAGCTGATTATTACGATGAAAACCATTCTGCCATAGGTCCTCTTCCTAGTCCTATGCAAGGAGATTATGGAAGTCTTTGGATAGACAATCGTTTTTATAATAACGATAATACCTGGCGAGAAGGCTTACTCAATCAATTGGCTACTACCATCCCCCAAAATTCCGGATGGTATAGTTTCACATTTGATCTTGCGTGCCTTTGGTCCTCAGGGAATAATGATCCGGTAATTGGAGTTTATGGAATCCATGCAGTAGGTCCATATTCCTACGCTAACGAACCTACAAGTTCCCATACGCCAACCAATTTGAATTTGTTTTCTGCTAGTGGTTTATCTCATGAAATCGTATTACTGGGAACCGTTCCGGTATCCCAGGTTTGTGATGGTGTTTGGCAAAACCACACCTTCTCTTTTAACTCTGCCAGCCTTGGGTTGTCTGGTGATATCACTCACATTGCCATTACCAGCAGTGATGATCAAATCGGTGGAGCCAGTAAATACATCGGTGTAGATAATTTCTGCCTGGCGATTACGGACCCTCCTTTCAACTGTGAAGGACTGAGTGTATCTACTTCCAGCGCCGTGGAAGCTAATGGAGAATGTTGCTGGGACATTTCCTATGACAACCAGCAAGGTGATGTCTATGGGATCAAATTGACTGCCCTTGGAGGCGTGAGCCTCAGTTATGCCCCTGGCTCTATTGCTCCAGGACTCACGGATGTTCTTTTTTCAGGAAACAGCGTAACCTTAATTCCGACAATCGGCGGTCCTCTTCCTACCGGACAGCTCAATAATTTCATCCAATTCTGTTTATCAAATATAGAAAACAGCCCTCAGCAGGTTCTGGTAGAATGGTTTGATGAGAATTTTGAGGTGGTCTGTGATGAATTACTTGAATTTGACTGTGAGCCCGTACCTGAATGTCTTTACACTTCAGTGGATACAATTTACTGCGATGGAGCCGATGTGATTTATGAATTCACGCTGACAAACCCTCCATCGAATCCGGTTACTATAGGTTTGGCAAAACTTGACGTGACAAGTCCGGCGGCGATTGCAGGAGTTTATACCCAGGGATCACTTTCCATTCCTCCTGGAGGCAGCTGGTCAGGGCAGATCGTCATTCCCGGCGGATATCAATATGCCGGTCAAGACCTTTGCTATAATATTTACGCACATGAAGGTCCTGAAGAATTATACTGCTGTTTTGACAGCACCTTGTACTGCATTGAGATTCCGGAATGCCCGCCATGTGAAGATGTATGGGTTGATATTACCCCATTGAATATGGAAAATGACAGTACCGATTGTTGTTACAGGCTTGATGTGACCAACAATTTTGACGATATGTACTTCACGAACCTCCAGACGACAATTACTACCCCGGGAGTTACGTTCAGCGACATCGATTTTCAATTGCCACACCAATGGTCCTATACCAACCTGGTCTATAAAAAGGATCTGATGTGGTCGCATAGCGGAGGCGGGTTTATTCCGGAAGTAAGTAACGATTTCCTAATGGATTTCTGCCTGGAAGGTATTACTACCACAGATCCTGTTGAAATTATTGTCAATTGGTTCGCACAGGATTCTGTTGTATGCTCTGACACTTTATATGTAGAATGTAATGATTGTTTATGGATCGAGGAGGAAACAGTAGAATGTACGGCTGATGGTAATTATGAATACAGTTTTTCCTTTTACAATCACTCCGGATTTACTGTTAACGCTGTCAAGTTTGTAGAGTTGCCAGGCACTCCGGATTACATTTTGGAAGACCTCGTATTCCTGGGACAAGATTATCCAAGCCATGACGGGCAGTTGATCACTGTCGGCCCGATAACTATATCCGGCAGTGCAGGTCCTTCCCCTCCTGATTATTGTTTCAATCTGAGTTTGCGATATGAACGGCCGGAGGATTCGTTGAGTATTGAATGTTGTCATTTATTGCATTGTGTTGAATTACCTGAGTGTGATGAGCCAATCGGGTGTAGTTGCGAAACCCTTGAAGAGGATATATTTGGTCCTAACTGCGGTTTCGATGTATCAATCGACTGTTATGAGATAACCATTCAGCCGTTATGTTTGCAGGATTGTGATGAAGTCACCTGGACTGATGAGTTTGGAAACCAGGTTTCAATTCCAGGAAATTTACCATTCACTTATACCGTTCCCGGGCCGGGAGCCTACACCTTCTTAATCACTGTTTCCCGGATGGATGATTTTGGAGAGGTTTGTGAATTCCAGACTGAGTTGGTGATAGAAGTTCCGGATTGTGTGGATCCAAACTGTATTGACCCGTCGTTGATCAGTGACGATCCCTGTCCGCTGGTTTTCCAGCCAGTTTGTGGTTGTGATAACCTGACTTACTCCAACGAGTGTTTTGCCATGAATGCGGGGCTCTTAAGCTGGACGCCAGGCATTTGCCCGGGTATAGTGATTGATGACGAAATATCTGTAACAGGTAACCCTGTGGATCCGTCACCTTCCATTAGAGTAGAATGGCAGACATTAACATCGGAATACCTTGCTTTCTCTATTTTAAGGAGAATCCCAGGTGCCCCGGAATGGACATTACTCACAGATGTAGATGGAGGTACTTATGAAACTACCGATCCGAATCCGAATGCCGATCCAACGGTTGAATACCAGGTCATTGGAACCACTCCTGAAGGATACTCTGTGTTAAGCAACATAGCAGTTGTTAATTTGCCGGAACCACCTGATGTAGTACTCTATCCGGTTCCTGCCATCCAGGACCTGATCATCAAGGTACCTGTGGAAGGAGTTTACGAACTTCAGATTCTGAACAGCAACGGTGTCCAGATCCAAAAATACAAAGACCCGATCACTGCAGAAGGTCCGGTAGATCTGGACATCAGCATGCTGAAGCCTGGAATTTACCTCCTGCGTTTACAGCACGAAGATGGAACGACTTACCTCAAGAAATTTGTAGTAATGTACTAGAGGAAAGTCAACGGTTAAATGAAGATGAATATTTAATCCTGACTATCCACTAGATTCAGTGCTCTCTCTTTTTCAAGCAGGCGGATTATTCCGCCTGCTTACTTTTAATATTTTCCTATGCAATTAAAAACCAATCCCTCCGCAAGCCTTTGGGATGGCAAGCAACAACTCGAAGGTCTTCTTGAATTGAGACACAATAGCCTCAGGTTCACATTAAAGGATTTTCCAGACAGTCACATGCAACTCACCATTCCATTCGATGAAATTGAAAGTATGGAAAAAGTATTGGTGTGGGCATATAATTCCTACGGATGGCTTATCACTGGCAAACTCGGGAAAAAAGACTTATTCCTGGACGTTGAAAATCAAAATGAACTGGTGGATCTAAAAAGCAAACTTTTGGAGTCATTCGCCTAACTTAAGCCCAATGTAAACACAGATCAAACAAATGATCACATTCAGACCTATATTCAAAAAGCCATAAAGGGTACTGCCGTTTTGAAACAAGGCAAAGGTCTCGCCTGAAAAGGTGGAAAAGGTGCTGAACCCACCGCAAAACCCGGTGAGAAATAACAATCTCAATTCGACAGACATAGATCCTTTAAACCCAAGGCTCATCAGAAAACCCAATATAATGCAACTCAATGCATTGGCTATGAGGGTTGCCAGTGGGAAGTCAAGTTCAAATGCAGATAATGCTCTTGCTATTCCATATCGTGACAAACTACCCAATCCTCCTCCGACAAAAACGTAGATCAATGAAGTCATACTGATTTTTTCACTGCTCGATCAATTCGGTAAACACCTGATCAATCTTAATTCCTTCATTTTGCTTGACCTTTCCGTTTTTCTTGAATTTAGGCTCTGTTAAAAGCTGTAATTTCTTCTTGTGCACAACAGCCTTATGCAAAAAGAAAGTCATAATTGAAGCTGTAACCCCCAAAACTCCCAGCATAACATGCATTCCCATCCTGTTGTGCCCCCAAAGGACAAAACAAATGAAGAACATGTTGACAAAGAAAAGGATCATCGTGGCAGTAGTGTGGCCGAATCCATAATCGATCAACAAATGATGAATGTGCCTCCTGTCAGGATGGAATGGAGAATGCCCGCGAATGATCCGGGTTATAAAAACTCTCAGGGTATCAAATAAAGGAATAATCAGAATACCGATGGCAACGACAGGCGAAGCCTGAAATTTATAAGGGCTGGTTGACTCCAGGGCAGTATTCATATCAATGAATTCTATTACCAGAATACAGGACGCCAAACCAATAAGCAGGGCCCCGGTATC
The DNA here is from genome assembly GCA_008501835.1 of Bacteroidota bacterium. Taxonomy (GTDB): domain Bacteria; phylum Bacteroidota; class Bacteroidia; order Chitinophagales; family Saprospiraceae; genus BCD1. The sequence continues at coordinate 8,465 of QQUB01000315.1, read as the reverse complement.
CCCCATAAAAATTTTAGCCGGAGTGAAGTTGTATTTTAAAAATCCGGTAATTGCTCCTACCGTAGCAAAGGCAATGGCCGTATACCCCCAGTTCCCGGTCAGGAAAAACCAGGCCCCGAGTGTTCCAATGATCAACACCCCGATACTTCCAGCCAGCCCGTCAATGCCGTCAATAAGGTTGAAAGCATTAATTATTACAAGCATCGTAAACAGGGTAATGATAACGGACACCCAATACGGAATATCAGCCGTTATGCCGAAAAGGCCATAAAACCCATCGAGAATAATATCCGACTTAAAGATCAGGATCAAAGCTGCCAGTATCTGCCCGGCAAGTTTGTATTTGGGTGATAAGGGAGCAATATCATCTCTGGCACCAACGAGAAATAAAATAATGAAGGCACACAAAATGTATTGCAAATTGGCAAATTCTTCAAAAGGGGTCCACATGATAAAAGAGAAAATGGCGCCGGAAAAAATGGCGATGCCTCCCAGAGAAGGGGTATTGACCGTGTGCGAACTCCGGCCAACAGGAACATCAAAAAGTTTCTTTTGATGAGCCACCTTGATGATGGACGGAATGGCAAAATAAGTTAATACAAATGCCGTGAGGAAGTTTAACAATAGGATAAACATGTTTGTGGGATTTCGGTTCTTGGAAATATGTTCAGTTGCTTAGTATAGTATGTTAGTTGCTAAATATGTTCTTTTAATTCAAGGGTTTCAGAAGGTTGAATCATCAACCGCATCCAGCCAGTCCCGTATGGTAAAAACGATGGATTTCACACCCCCTTCCTCAAAGGGAGACTGTAAATTTGCTTCTTTCACCAATGCTAAAAATGGCTTACTACCGCCCAATTTACACAAATTCAGGTAATCTTTCCATGCTTTTTCATGATCTTCTCGATCTTTTTTCCAAAACTGGAAAGCACAAACCTGGGCTAAAGTGTAATCGATATAATAAAATGGAGCCACAAAAATGTGACTTTGTTTTTGCCAAAACCCTCCTGCTTCCAGGAATGAATTGTCGGCATAATCACGATGAGGCAGGTATTTCTTTTCAATGGCCTTCCACGCTTCTTTCCGCTCTTTTGGAGTCACTTCAGGGTTTTCATAAACATAATGCTGAAACTCATCTACTGCCACACCATAAGGCAAAAATGTTATGGAAGAAGCCAAATGAGAAAACTTGTATTTATCAGCATCTTCCTTAAAAAACAGGTCCATCCAGGGCCAGGTGAAGAATTCCATACTCATGGAATGTATCTCACATGCTTCATAAGTGGGCCAGTTATATTCATTCAGTCCGAGGTCTCTGCTCGAAAACACCTGGAAGGCATGTCCGGCTTCGTGAGTCAGTACATCGATATCTGCACTGGTACCTGTAAAATTGGAAAAGATAAAAGGTGCTTTATACTTCCCAATATAGGTACAATACCCTCCTGTTGATTTTCCGGGGCGGGTGACGAGGTCCATCAGATTATTCTGACGCATAAAATTGAAAAAAGTCTCCGTTTCCGGTGCGAGAGCCGAATACATCTTAGAAGCATTCTCGATTATCCAGTCCGGTGAGCCCTTTGGTTTTGGATTTCCGGAAGTGAACTTGTACTCCTCGTCAAAGTATTTCAGGCTTTCCAGCCCAAGCCGGTTGACCTGTCTTGCATACAAGCTGTTAGCAATCGGCACAATATGTTCCTTAACCTGATCCCTGAAGCGAGCGACCATTTCAGGAGTATAATCCGTACGTTGCATCCGGGCATAACCAAGCTCTACGAAATTCTCAAACCCAAGTTTTTGAGCAATTCTGTGCCTGGTTTTTACCAGTTTATCAAAGATCTCATCAAATTTTTCCTGTTGCTCCGTAAAAAACTGCCACTTGGTTTCAGAGGCAGATTTCCTGGTTTCACGATCGCGGGAAGTTTCTGGAATATGGATGGAGGATAAATTGTACACATCCCCTTCAAAAACGATCTTGGCTCCGGCCTTAAGTCGGGTGTATTCACTGCCCAGTTGATTTTCCTCAACCAGATCCTCCTGGATTTCCGGTTTAAAGGTCTTCAATTGCTGGTAGGCCAGGGCGAATAATTGGTCGCCCCATTTAGACTGAAGCTGATCCTTAAATCTGGAATTAATAAGTGATTGATAAAACTGATTCCTCAGATTTTGGAACTGAGGCATATAGTTATCGTAAAAATTATTTTCCTCATCATAGAATTTATCAGTAACATCCATAGTATGTCGTATGTAGCAAAGGTTGTACATAGACATAAACTCCATTCTCAATTCATTCAGACGGGAAAAAGCTGATTCATGAGCTTCAAAATCAACAGCTGCATCGAAATCAGAAAGATATTTTTGGAAGGTTTCAGAGAAAGTATCAATGTCCGGTCTTTGGTATATAAAATCCTCGAAAATCATTAGCCTCTAGGTTTTCGGAATAAATAATGGCCCAAAATACGTTGGTTATTTTAGTTTACCAATTAAACCCCTTCTATATTAGGTCGGCCGGCCGATTTCTGGGTTAAAATCAGGCTTGCAAAGTCTTAAAATCATGTTAATTTTGAAAAAAAAAGGTAAAAAACTGGTTTTTTTAATTCGTTGCTTATATCTTTGGCATGTGTTCACGCACAAAATTTCATTTTTAATTCTATTCTTTAATCAAAACAGCGGTTTATAGAAAGTAACTTCTACACTAAATAAATTATCCCATAATCTCAACAATTATTTAGTTATGCAAGTTACACCGCTTAATGACCAGCAGTTAATTAATCTATACCTACAAGGAGACGAACGTAGTTTCGAAACACTGCTGGAAAGACACAAACAAAAGATTTTCACCTCCATTTATCTTTTCGTAAAGGACCAGAGCCTTGCTGAAGATATTTTCCAGGAAGTATTTATTAAAATCATTGACACCCTTCGCAAGGGTAAGTACAACCACGAGGGTAAATTCCTGCAGTGGGCCATGCGCATCTCCTACAATATGTGCGTGGATTATTTCCGCCGCAACAAACGTCGCCCAAAAGTTTCCCCAACCGAAACTTTCGACATCTTTGATGTTCTCAAGATCTCTGACGACAATGCTGAGCAGCGTATCATCCGCAGCCAGACGCACGATAAAGTCCGCAAACTCGTCGACATGTTACCTCCTGAACAAAGAGAGGTAGTGATTCTTCGCCACTATGCAGACATGAGTTTTAAAGAAATTGCAAAGTTGACCCGCGTGAGCATCAATACTGCCCTTGGCCGTATGAGATATGCGTTGATCAACATCCGTAAAATGGTTGAAGAGAACGAAGTAGTTCTCCAGTAATCCTTTTATGCAAAACTAAATGAATGCCCTTAAGCGGTATTTCATGGCCGTGAATGTCCATATTATTAAGCAGCACTCCTGGATATTCGCGGCCTTTTTATTTTCTGCCACCGGGATTGGACTACTCTGAAGCCCTTACAGAAAATGAGCCCCAATTGGGGCTTTTTTTGTTGGCAAATCATAGTCCCATCGGGACCAAATCCCGGTAACTCCCCGCCATATGTAAAAAACTGCGTGCTGTAGGTACGCAATCTTCTCCCGTCCTTGAACTCCTTTTCCTTCGAGGGTGTTGTTAATTGAAAATAATCAGGTTGTGAATTTGTCCAACTTGAGGTATATTTACCGTTTCCCGAATCATTTTGAATATCCTAAAATTAAGATACGTCTTGTCAGCAACAACCAACGACCTCGATATCAAAAATGCCATTTACATCAAAGGCGCCCGGTCCAACAATTTAAAAAACGTCGACCTTCAGATTCCTAAAAACAAACTGGTTGTCGTAACAGGAGTTTCCGGCTCAGGAAAATCGACCCTGACCATGGAGACCCTCTTTGCAGAAGGCCAGCGTCGTTATGTAGAAAGCCTTTCTTCCTATGCCCGGCAGTTCCTCATGCGGATGAAAAAGCCTGAGGTTGATTACATCAAAGGGATATGTCCGGCCATTGCTATCGAACAAAAAGTAAGTACCAGCAATGCACGCTCTACCGTTGGTACCCTTACAGAAATTTACGACTACCTGCGATTGCTCTATGCTCGAGTGGGTAAAACCTTCTCACCAGTTTCCGGAGAACAAGTCAAAAAACACGAAGTTGCTGATGTAACGGATTACATTCACAGTTTTGAAGAAGGTACCAAAATGTTGCTGCTCGCTCCATTCCCCTCCAAATATAAAAACCGTCTCATGAAGGCGGAACTTGAACTTTTGCTTCAAAAGGGTTATACCCGGATAAAAAGAGGAGATGATCTTGAGCAAATCGAAGATGTTTTGGAAGAGAACCATGGCTTTCTGGAAAAATCACTCTCCGAACTTGCAGAAGAACCCCTATGGATACTCGTCGACAGATTTGTGGTAAAACATGATAATGAAGACAACAGTAATCGTATCGCAGATTCCGTACAGACCGGATTTATCGAAAGCGAAGGTTCCTGTATCGTTGAGATTGTTGATGGGGAAAAGAGGGAATTCAACAACCGCTTTGAGCTCGACGGAATCACCTTTCCTGAGCCTACCCCCCACTTATTCAACTTCAACAATCCTTACGGTGCCTGTCCTTCCTGTGAGGGATTCAGTAAAGTAATGGGCATTGACAAAAATAAGGTAATTCCCAATCCGGCACTTTCCATCTACGACGGTGCCATCGCCTGTTGGAAAGGAGAAAAACTCGGTAAATGGCTGAACAAATTTCTGGAATCAGCTCATCTGTTTGACTTTCCTGTTCATCGCCCATGGCAGGACCTGACCCCGGATCAGCAGAAATTGTTGTGGACCGGAAATCAATACTTTAGAGGCATCAATACTTTTTTTGATAAACTTCAGGAAAAACTGTATAAAATCCAGAACCGTGTAATGCTGGCCCGTTACCGTGGCAAAACGGATTGCCCTACCTGCGATGGCGGAAGGTTAAGAAAAGAAGCCAATTATGTCAAAGTGGGAGGAAGAGCCATCACAGAACTGACTTCCATGCCCATTGATGAATTGCTCAATTTCTTCGAAAATCTTGAATTGAACGAATTCGAAGGAAAAATTGCCAAAAGGCTACTGATAGAAATTACCAACCGATTGAGATTTATGAATGACGTAGGGCTAAGCTATCTGAATCTCAACAGACTTTCCTCCTCCCTTAGTGGTGGCGAGACACAACGAATTAACCTGACCAGAACTCTGGGTAGCAACCTGACCAGTTCGATGTACATTTTGGATGAACCGAGCATTGGCTTGCACCCTCGGGACACCAGTCGTTTAGTAAACGTATTAAAAACCCTGAGAAACCTTGGCAATACGGTAATTGTGGTTGAACATGAGGAAGATATCATCAAAAATGCCGACTACCTGGTAGATGTAGGCCCAAAGGCAGGTATTCATGGTGGCGAGATTGTATATGCCGGTGATTATGAAAAAATATACCAGGACGCTGAAGACAGCCTTACGGCACTTTATATGAGTGGCAAGAAAGAGATTGCATTACCGGAGGTTCGCCGTAAAAGCGCTAACTATATCGAGGTGATCGGCAGCAGACAGCATAATCTTAAAAATATTGATGTCAAAATCCCTCTCAACGCGTTTACTGTGGTAACGGGTGTTTCAGGATCCGGAAAAACCACCTTAGTTAAAAAGATCCTTTATCCCGCTTTGCGCAAACATTTCGGTCAGAATTACCGCACAGCTCCAGGCATGCACCTCGAATTAAAAGGAGACCTGAACGCCCTGACCCAGGTGGAGATTGTCGATCAGAACCCTATCGGTAAATCTTCCAGATCAAACCCGGTGACCTACGTAAAAGCTTACGATGCCATCAGGAATCTCATGGCTGGGCAACAAACTTCCAAGATCCGGGGGTACAAACCTTCTCATTTCTCCTTCAACGTTGATGGTGGCCGTTGTCCTGCCTGCAAAGGTGAGGGTGAACAAGTTGTGGAAATGCAATTCCTGGCCGATGTAAGACTGGAATGTGAGGAGTGCAGCGGTCAGAGGTTTAAAAAGGAAGTATTGGATGTTAATTACAAAGGGAAAAATATTTACGAGATTCTAAGTATGAGCATTGAAGAAGGGCTGGAGTTTTTCAGCAATGTTCGCGAGATCAAGAAAAAGTTACAACCGTTATTTGATGTGGGGCTCGGATATGTCCAGCTTGGCCAATCTTCCAGTACACTTTCAGGAGGAGAAGCACAACGGGTAAAACTAGCCTCCTTCCTGACCAAAGAAAGTTCCAAGGAAAAAATCCTTTTCATTTTTGATGAACCTACCACAGGATTGCATTTCGAGGATATTGGGAAACTACTCACCGCCATGAACGCTTTGGTTGAGAATGGTCATACGGTTCTGGTAGTGGAGCATAATATGGAAGTCATTAAATCCGCTGACTGGATCATTGACCTCGGTCCGGAAGGTGGGAAAGAAGGTGGTCATCTTGTATTTCAGGGGCCACCGGAAGATCTCGTAAAAGTCAAAGAATCTTATACCGGGTCGTACCTAAAAGAAAAACTTTAGAAAGAATATCAAAATTTCCGGTAATTGAAAACAAAACATTTATTTCGAATTTCGTCTATCAACAATAGGATTGGGTTACTGGATTTCTGAATGAACTGTAACATTTATCCATACATCCAATTTTCCATTTACCCTGTAAACCAATGAAAGGGACCTCATCGTATTTTATTCAAAAAACTATTAAAGTACCAATTCAAAATATATGTACCTAACCATTTTTGTCGAAGCAGAAAGAACCAATCCATCAAAATTAATGGCTGATTATTCCATCAACGGCGATCAACTGGCACGGGATGTGCAGGCAGCAATTGTTGAATACTCCAAGAAAGGCTATCAACTGGATCAGGTCCAGGCAGTGACTTCTGCCCAATCAACGGTAAGTTATACTCAGGGAATGCTATTGGTCTTTAAGAATAAGTTGGGGTAAGGTTTCTGTCTGAAATTATAACACATAGTCACAAAGCGTGGAAAGAATAAAAACTATGTTAACTATGTGACTATGTGTTTTATAATCATACCGCCTGTACCTGCCTCAACACCTCCTCCATATCCAGCTCCTCCACACTATCCACCTCCGAGCAGATTTTCATCAACAGATCATCCTGGGCACGTCCTTTATTCATGGCCACAGAATAGGGAATGTCTTCACGGAAAGTAACCATGGAGTACTTAGAAAAATAGCCCGGAAAGGTGTCTTCCAGTTTTGTTTCCAATTGCCTTTTTAATACAAAAACAGGGTCGGCTACATGAGCCCGCATTTCAAAATAATTCTCCTCGGCAAGATCGCCGATGGCATCAGCATCTTTTTTTCTGAATTTTTGATAATTCCCAAATACACGTTTCCAGTCCGTTCCGTATTGATCAATATACTTATCCAGTTCGTGGCAATCCTCAAAAGAAGCATTCATACCTTGTCCGTAAAATGGCACCACAGCATGGGCGGAATCTCCAATTAATAATGACTTGCCATTCACTTGCCAGGGATAACATTTAATGGTTGCCAGTGAACTGGAAGGATTCTCGAAAAACTCTTCTGCCAAATGCGGAATTAAAGGCACAACATCAGGGAATTGCTCGTTAAAGAAGTCCAAAACCTTGGCTTCAGTGTCCAGGTTATTGAAGCCTGGCTCTCCCTCAAAAGGCATAAATAAGGTGACCGTAAAACTACCATCAAAATTAGGCAGTGCTATGAGCATATAGGTCCCGCGAGGCCAGATGTGCAGGGCATTTTTCTCCATCTGAAAACTTCCACCTTCTCCTGGTAGAATACTCAATTCCTTGTATCCATGATCGAGATAATGCTGAGAAAAACTAAAGCGTAGTTTCGGAGCGATATTCATCATTTCATTTCTCACCGCCGAATTAGCACCATCTGAACCAATCACCACATCACCACTGGCATGGATGATCTCTCCCGTTTTTTCATTTATAAAAGATGCAGAAGCAGTTTGAAAATCTACTCCCATGCATTTTTGATCGAAAAATATCCGGACATTATCCATCGCCTCTGCCTTATCCATTAAAGCTTTGTTCAACCCACCACGGGAAATGGAATTGATGTACTCCCCTTCACGGCCGCTGTAGGGTTGAAAATTTGTTTCCCCTGAAATACTATGGATAAGTCTGCCGGGCATAGGAACAGCCTCTGCCATGATGAATTCATCCATTCCCACCCGGTTGAGGGCCGCAATCCCACGATTGGACAAAGCCAGATTGATAGACCTTCCAGCAGAAATATCAACTTTGCGCATATCAGGCCGCTTTTCATACAATTCCACTTCAAATCCACGATTGGCCATCTGAATAGCCAATAATGATCCGGCTAATCCGGCCCCTACAATGATTACTTTTTGTTGTGACATGTTCTTATTTAATATTTGGGCACTTTTAAATATATCCCGCTGGCGGGATCAAATTTGACAGTGAGTTATTTGCTTAAAAGA
>QQUB01000855.1 GCA_008501835.1 Bacteroidota bacterium | reverse complement strand
CGTTTGAGTTTTCGGGTTTGATGTCAGGTCAGGACTATTTTATTGATGGCTTTTATGAAGCTTCTATCTTTGAGGAAATAAGCGTTTTGGATGCCTGTTACAATAGGTTTATAATTAATCTTATTGAGATTCCTCTAAACAGTCAGTTAATAGCTAATGACTATAACCAGGATGGAATTTATCAGGGCCTTGACTTCATAAGGATTGCGAACGCGTCGGTTAGGATAGAAAATTATTTAAACGAACTCGATGCTCCATGGAGGTTCTTTGATGGACACGTTGATAGTATCAATATAAATACGAATGACTTAGAATCCGGAATTAATTTGGAGAATTTATCATCTGACACAATTGGTCTTGTCCTAATTGCTGTCAAATCCGGAGATGTAGCCATTGATGCAGATCACCAGCCTGCTCCTGCTTACGCCCCATCTCCTGTGTTCTATATCCCTGATATGACCATCGAACAAAATGAAGAAGTACCGGTGCCCATAAAAGCCAGAGATCTGGAAAGAATAATGGGTTTTCAACATGGGCTGGTTTGGGATACAAGCTATTTGGAGTATATAGGTTATGAAAACAATACCGATATTTTTAATCTGGTGCCGAATGAAGAGCATGTTGAAGAAGGTCTGTTCCCGCTAATGGAAATGGATTTTAGCCTTTTTGGTAATCAAACCATTGCTGATGATTCTACGATATATCAGGTTAGATTCAAAGCCCTTCAGGACGTAAACAGCTTAACAGGAATACTTGAATTTGACAGTTTGTTTTTACAAAAGCAGGTTGTTTATGTAGATAGTAGTTTTAATATGTTTTTAACAGAGGCGGAATATATCATCGAAGAAAATGAACCTGCCGGAGTAAACAGGGACCTCAATCATCTGATTTCATTTGATATATCCCCTAATCCGGCGGAGGTAGGATTAAGATTTTCTATTCAACTTTTAAAATCTGAAACATCCACCTTGTCTCTGTTGGATGCCACTGGCCGACTCCTTCAAAAGCATACCTTTAACTCGCAAATTATTACTGGTGAAATGCCTATTGAAAACCTCCGTAAAGGGGTTTATTATTTGCAACTCCAAACTAAACACGGGCTGAGCAGTCGATCATTTATTAAGCTATGAAAGAATTACCACGTTAACCCAACAATGCTTATCTGATTGGTGTCGCTACGCGCTTTGCCTGCAGCTCTGCCAAACCTTAGCCATACTTCATAAATTGTAAAATAACCTGCAGGAATACTAATTCCCCTGACATGGTTTAGATAAAAATGGAATCTTTATCTAGGTTGGCCGCAAATCCTTAACTTCACCATCGAAACTTTAACAAAATTAATGATGAAAAAGATATTGATATTAACACTGTGTTACACCTGTATTGCCACTTTTGGAATCAGCCAATCAAAGGTCATGACGCCAGAGCAGCTCATTGAATTAAATAGAGTTTCTGCTGTGGGCTTAAGTGATGACGGCAAACAAGTAATTTTCCAAACATCAACTTTTGATCTAAAGACTACTGAGCGGTCCCGTAAAATATTTTCAGTTGCGGTACAAGGTGGAGATGTGAAATCCCTGGATGAAGTCGGGGATCTGGTGAAAGATAAAAATGTATCCCCGGACGGAAAATGGACATTAACAGCCAGGGAAGTGAAACTCCAGAAAGTAACTGGCATTGATCATTATAAGGATGCCCCTAAATCAAATGTTCTCATATATGATGAACTCAACTACAGACATTGGGATACCTGGGAAGATGGCTCCTTTAGCCATGTATTTTTACAATCTGCAACTGATGCCGATGATAGCGGAATTGATTTGATGGAAGGAGAACCATTTGACTGTCCGCAGCAACCATTTGGCGGTGACGAAGATTATATATGGAGCCCAGATTCAAAAAGGGTGTTATACGTCTCTAAAAAATTGGCTGGGACCGAATATGCCGTCAGCACTAATTCAGACATCTATGAGTATAACATAGCTACAAAAAAAACAACCAACCTTACAGCCAATAACAAAGGTTATGATACACATCCTGCATTTTCGTCCCAAGGCACCCTCGCCTGGATGCGAATGAAAAGGGATGGTTATGAATCTGATAAACACGATATAATCGTCAGGCTACCTGAAGGAGATGTGAATCTTACGGAAGATTGGGATGGTACGGTCAATGGCTTTATCTGGAGTGAAGATGGATCAAAAATCTATTTTAATGCACCGGTTGGCGGAACGGTCCATGCCTTTCAAATCGATGTTCCGGTTGGTAAAGCAAGCAGGCCAAGGCCTGAACAAATTTCCGAAGGTCAATTTGATGTAAACGGTATTATAGGTCAAAGTGGAGGTCATTTAGTAGTGTATAGAAGAGATATGAATCATGCAGCTGAGATCTATAATCTGAATATCGAAACGGGTGAAATGAAACCATTGTCTAAGGCAAATGATGAAATATATAAAGACATCAAAATGTCTAAGATAGAAAAGAGAATGGTCAAAACAACTGATGGAAAAGATATGCTGACATGGGTGATTTTTCCACCGGATTTTGACCCAGCCAAAAAATATCCCACCCTGCTTTATTGTCAGGGTGGCCCACAGGGTGCTTTGTCTCAATTTTATTCTTTCCGATGGAACTTCCAGCTTATGGCTGCCAATGGTTACATCATCGTTGCCCCCAGCAGAAGAGGTATGCCCGGTTTTGGTGTAGAATGGAATGAGCAGATCTCCAAAGATTATGGCGGGCAGAATATGAAGGATTACCTTTCTGCCATTGATGATGTTGCCAAAGAGCCCTATGTGGATAAAGATAGAATGGGTTGCATTGGAGCAAGTTACGGAGGGTATTCTGTTTTTTATCTGGCTTCAAGACATGAAGGCAGATTCAAGTCATTTATTTCCCACGATGGTATTTTCAACTGGAGATCCATGTATGGAACCACTGAAGAATTATTTTTTGTGAATTGGGATATTGGCGGAGCTTATTGGGATAAAGCCAATGCTGCTGCTCAAAAATCCTATAACGAATTTAACCCGGTTAATTTCGTTGACAAATGGGATACACCGATCATGGTTATTCAGGGAGGAAAAGATTTTAGAGTGCCCATTGGACAGGGGCTAGAAGCTTTTCAGGCTGCGCAATTGCAAGGTATAAAATCAAGACTTTTAATTTTCCCGGAAGAAAACCACTGGGTGCTGGCCCCCCAAAACAGCTTAGTCTGGCAAAGAGAATTTTATAAATGGCTGGACGAGACTGTGAAGAATGTCGAAGTAAAAAGTGATAAGTAGGGTAGCTTTTTTGTTGTAATAGTTCTAAAAACAGAAATTAGACAATAAAAGAACAAACCCAACATTATATATGCGGAATATTTCCCCTGGTTATATTCCGCATATATATTTCACCGTTGCCACACATCTAAAGCATATGAAATACATTTTATTCCTTTTGTTATTG
>QQUB01000645.1 GCA_008501835.1 Bacteroidota bacterium | reverse complement strand
ATGGATTAAAGATAAAGGCCGAAGCGGGTATGACGGTCCACGAGCCATTATTCAATTTGTATTTAATATTACCCCCATCCCATTTATTTTCAAGGGAAACATAGTGATCAAAAATTAGCTTAACAGGGTCTGAAGCTGCGGCAGGAATGGTCATCCATGGACTTATCAAACGGATGATACCATTCTCGAGATCAGAAGAACAATTACCAATGATCAGATCTGCGCCATAAACTCCTGATCCCGGCCTGTTGTCCGGCAGTGTATCAATGACTTCCCAATCATGGTCCTCCCAGGTGGCAGGGTTTTGAGGAATTTGAGCAACATTCCAATTACCAAGGCCAGACTCAAAATCCTGGACAAGTACATCGTGTCGGTATTCTTCAGGTGGACAAATATCCGGTGGATTAGAAGCCAACAGAGGAGCAAAATTACAAGGAGGGTCATCTCTGAATTCGACGGCATCAATCACTTCCGAGACTTCATTACAGTCACTTATCGTAATCATTTGACCTGACAGACCCGCTGGAATCGCACCTGTTGATAATCCTTCCAGATTAATGCCAACCAAATCGCTACAGGACATTTCCAAAGCATCGGCCTGAACAGCAAAATCACTCGTGCTGGTCAGATAGTATTTCTGAGCCCGCCAAAAGATATGAGAGGTTTTGGTCAACCCCAGGGCACTGATACTTTCACCATTATAATTCCCTCCATCAACCAAAAGCGCAAAGGCATGATTATTTACACCTGAATTGGTATGTACCCCTCCATTATCCCCTTCTCCGCATTTATACTCACTGTCACTTACTTTACCCGGATCATTCTTGCAGGTAGGATCCCACATATCCCGGATAGGATTTCCAAAAGCTGTCGCATCTTCCCCAATCATCCAGCGATCAGAACTGTTACAGGAGGTACGAAGAGAAAGGTTCTCATCTCCATCTTCATAATTATTCAACAAATCAATCACTTCACCCCAAATGTCAGAATAGGATTCATTGAGGGCACCTGCCTGCCAGGCATAGATCAATTGACTTGTATAACTGGTATAGGCATGTGCCCATTCATGGCCTATTACATCATCTGAGGCAGTGCCATCACAATAATTGGTCGTACTTCCGTTCCAACTTGCATTCGGACAGGACAGGTTTGGATTATTATTGATAGTGCGCATGACTGCACTGGCACCATCAAAAGATTCATAATTAAAGGCATGGCTGAAAAAATGATAGGTATGCCCGGCCGCTTCCACCTCATTTTGCTGCCAAATGGTTAAGGATCCGGGAAAGGCATCACCTTCTTGCCAAACCAGGTTACCAAAATCTGATTCATAAACCTCCCTGTTCAAGACGGCATGTGTTCCGGTAAACCGTTCTACTATTGTACCCTTTATTGCATCGACATAAACGTATTCCAAAACATTGGAATAATTACTTAAAGTCACTTCTAAAACCAAATGGTCATTTCCTTCCACTCCCTTAACAAGGCCATCCCTAAAAATGAATAATTCAGTATCCATTGCGTCAAGCGGTTGAGTGGGATTAACCTGTATGGTTGATTCCACATGAGCTTTGGCAATAGCGATTAATACATCATCACTCAATAATGGGAATGTGACTGTTCCTAAATCAGGGATAAACACTCCGTTAACCGCTGAGAGCCTGGATTCATCATCAAAGTGAAATCTAAGGTCTCCGCCAAAAACGGCAACCTGTTGATATAACTGCTTGAAATATACGTGACTAAAACCAAATTGATCGATTTCAGTTTTAAAAAACGGCAGTTCCTCTGCTGGATTCTGTATACCAAAAATTTCGCCGTACTGATCCAGGAAGGCTTGTACTTTGGATTCCAAATCAGCACCTGGCAATTCCAATCTCTCCGCTCTCGGAAACCTGATAAAATTGACAGACTCCGTTGCATTGTCAATGGAAATAACTGCTTTGGTCTCATTGACAAAGGATTCAAGAGCATCATTGGTAACCGTTTGTGCAACGGAAAAGGTTGACAAACAAATGAAAAGCAAAAGGAGAATTCCTGATGTAAGTCTATTGATCATGGTGAAGGGAAGTTGCTATTGGGATCGAAAAATATGACAATTTCCGAAATATGAATCTTCCGGTCCTTACTTTTTTTGACAATTTTACGTCAGATTGACAAAAGAAACCGTCAAAACCTTACTATAACCTCTGCACCGAAATGATAAAATGAGCAGTTAACAGGCTCTGGTGGAAGTGTGCTATCCTCTGGGAGTCTACAATATGCGATTAAAACAAATTCACCTTTTTTTGGTATCTTGCCTAAAAGAAATCTCGATTATCATGAAATCAAACTATCCAAGAGTCCAAAACTTTATCGGAGGACAATTTGTCGAAGACAATTTCAATACACTGGAGGTCATCAGCCCTGTCGATGGTCGTTCTTTATCTGAAGTACCCTTATCCGAAGCTTCTTTACTTGACAAGGCGGTTGCTGCCGCCAAGGAAGCATTCCCTGCCTGGTCTGCTCTTACCATCCGCGAAAGGGTCCAGGTTTTTTACAACTTTCGAAGTCTGCTGGAAAAGCATATGGATGAATTGAGCTATTTGGTGGTTGAGGAAAACGGGAAAACCTTTGAGGAGGCTAAGGCTGAGGTATTAAAAGGTATGGAACTTTGTGAATTTGCCTGTTCTTTGCCGCAAATGGTCAACGATGAAATATTAGAGGTCAGTCAGGGTGTGGAGTGCCGAACCACCAACAAACCTTTAGGGGTTGTGGCATCAATTACCCCTTTCAACTTTCCGCACATGGTTCCATTATGGACCATTCCAAATGCCATTGCTCTTGGAAATTGCATGATCATGAAACCTTCTGAAGTTGTTCCATTAAGTGCAGCCAGGATTGCGGAGTTACTCAAGGAGGCGGGATTACCTGATGGCGTTTTCAACCTGGTAAACGGCGACAGGACTATTGTGGAAGCTATTTGCGATCATCCGGATATTCAGGCAGTTTCATTTGTAGGGTCGACCAAAGTTGCCAAGATAGTTTATGCCAGGGCAACTTCTAATCTAAAGAGATGCCTTGCGTTGGGCGGTGCAAAAAATCACCTGATTGTTCTGCCTGATGCCCATACCGAAATGGCTGCCACAAATATCGCAGCCTCTATGTCAGGCTGTGCCGGCCAAAGATGTATGGCTGCGGCAGCGATGGTAGCAGTTGGGCAGGTGGACCACATTATTGATAGACTTTGCGAAGAAGCCAGAAAAATAAAACCTGGGGAGAACCTGGGAGCGGTAATTTCCAAAGCTGCCATGGAACGAATCGAACGATATATTGATGAAGCAGAGGCAGCCGGTGCCAAAGTACTTGTAGATGGAAGGAATACTTCCGTGCCTGGCAAGGAAGGAGGCTTTTATGTTGCTCCAACGGTCATAGACTATGTAAAACCAGACATGAAAATTGCGCAGGAAGAAGTTTT
>QQUB01000137.1 GCA_008501835.1 Bacteroidota bacterium | reverse complement strand
GCTGGTAAAAGGTATCCGCCAGGGTACTCTTTCGATAACTGAGTGATTTTATTCTTTGTTTTTCTACCATCCGGAATTAATTATTTCAAATTGCTTTTTACAGATAATCGTCCACCGTAAGCCGTAGACCGTTTCATCCTACATCATTGTTTTTTTAACCTGGTTCATCATTTGGACACTGAAGACCAAAGATGCACCGCTCCTGATAGCTGCGGCCACATGTACCGCTTCCATCATTTGTTCTTCATCTGCTCCCTTTTGCATACTGTCCGCAGTATAAGCATCGATACAATAGGGACATTGGACCGTATGAGCCACCGCCAAAGCGATCAAAGCCTTTTCCCTTGCCGTAAGAGCCCCTTCTTTGAAAACTTCACCATAATAGTCGAAAAACTTGCGTCCCATTTCTTCCTGGAACTCTGTGATGTTACCAAATTTTTTAAGATCTGCGGGATCGAAGTAAGTATCTTGTGCCATAATTTTTGCTTGGTTTTGAAAAAAACAAAAGTAATACAATTAATGTTTTTGAAAGTCTCGTGGCCGACAAGATAAATACTTTTTAATTTACAGGCCCGGAGGGTCTGGTTTTGAATTGTTTCTGAAAAAATCTCTACTTTATTATTTTTACAAAAAATAAAATACCATGGTCAAAAAAATAATCTTAGGTATCCTTGTCGCTGCTTTCGTCATTATGCAATTCTGGAGAATTGATAAAACCAATCCTCCCGTAGTGGAATCAAAAACTCTTTTCACCGTGGCCCAACCTCCTGAGGGAGTTCAAACCATATTAAAAACCGCTTGTTTTGATTGCCACTCCAATGAAACCATTTACCCATGGTATGCGGACCTGGCACCTGTTTCCTGGTGGATAAAAGGACATATTGACCATGGAAGATCCGAACTTAATTTCTCAGAATGGGCAGATTATTCTGAAGAAGCTAAGATCAAAAAAATGAAAAAATCTCACAGGCTCGTACGCAACAACGTCATGCCCATGAATTATTATGTAATGGTGCACAATGACGCTATCCTGTTACCTGGAGAGAAAAAGAGATTACTCGACTGGTTTGAGACTCAGGTGCCTGATGGAATGATGGATGAATAAACATTTTTTCCTAGCGGAAATTTATTGCGGCACGACTTTTCCGATGTCAGTCAACTTACATTTGGCTAGAGTTGTATTGGAGCAATCCTTCAATTACGTCCAGAAAGTTATTTTTGGGCCCAACTAACCAACTTTTCACCAACAACAAACTTTGTTATGCGCAACTTTTTACTTATTCCTCTATTACTAATTCTTCCTTTATTTGCCTTCGCACAGGATACCATTACCGTGCAGACTTTTACATGGGACTCAGACACCCGTTCCGGTGATTTTATTTTTCCGGACCAAAGCGAAGGACCGTTTGAGAAAGTATTGATGATATACAATATGCGTTGCCATGACGCCCAGGTGGGCAGTGGATCTGTGGGATGCAGGGAATGGGATTACAGTTGCAATACGTTTGTCACAGTGCCGGAATTGACAGATTCCATTTTACGTTTTCATCCAACCCATACTATTTCCAACTTTGATGACAGCGACTATTATGGATATTCCAATTCACCGGTTTATTCATATTTTGTTTACGATCAGTTGGTAACCACCTATTCCGGTGTCAATTCTGAAAATGTTGCAGAAGTAGGTTTGGGCGAAGCTTTGATAAACTTCAATAATGGAGCATCAGTGGCCAAAACCCAAATGCTTTTTACCGCAGATGAACTTTCTTCTGCTGGTCTGAATACAGGTGATATCACAGGGCTGCGCTTATTGCTGTCCGATACAGAAGCCCCTTTGAATTTTCTCAGAATAAGATTAAAAGAAACCAGTCAATCCGCTCTGTCTGCCTCCTCCCCGGAGCTTGACGGTTTTACAGAAGTATATTTCCAAAATGCGGCCCTCACTGATGGTACCTGGGATCAATTCAATTTTTATCAACCCTTTGAATGGGATGGATCGAGTAACCTGTTGGTAGAGTTGAGTTATTTCCATGCCAATGAGATTGGCAACCTCCAGGCTACAGCTACTGGAACGGATGACATTTCCGTGTTAACCGGAAGCGGACCATACCATGCTCTGGAATTCAATGGAGCAGGTAATATCAATATCAACACGGATGCGATGCAATCCATTTCAGATGAAATTACTATTTCCCTTTGGGTAAATGGGAATGCGGAGGCCATGCCAAGAAATTCCACCATTTTTGAAGGAACCGATGCCGATAATAAACGACAGGCCAATGTACATTTACCATGGAGCAACGGGCGAATTTACTGGGATTGTGGAAACGATGGCAGTAATTACGACCGTATTGAAAAAGATGCAGACGAAAACTTGTATGAAGGCACCTGGAACCATTGGGCCTTCACCAAAAACGTTACCACAGGAGAAATGAAGGTCTATCTCAACGGAACACTCTGGCATTCCGGAGAAGGAAAAACCAGACCAATTGATATCCAGAATTTCACGCTGGCCTCTTCAGTAAACGGTAGTCAGCGATATTACGGTCAAATCAGTGAATTCAGGGTTTTTAGTAAGGCCCTGGATGAAAACACCATAGCCGAATGGATGCATAAACCATTAACCAATGAACATCCTGATTTTACCAACCTGGTATCTTATTTTCCATTAAATGAAGGCAGTGGTAACCTTATTGACAATCCTTTCCTTCCTGCTATTCCAACAGTGATCAATGGTGCCCCTGGATGGAGGGAAATCCGTGGCAAAGATGTTTTTAAATATTTCACTGAAAGCTCCATTCGTCCTAATTCAGTATTTCTGCAAGGGGATTATGACCAGGATACGGACGTTGTTCAGGTCGTTGATTCCATAGTCAATCTTCAAAATGAGGTCATTACCTATGCGGTTAATGCCAACAATGAATTGATCCGTGTGGACACGAGTTATTACTGGGAAAGTTCTGTAACCTTTGTTTATGACCAGGATGGAAATATTATCGATATCGTAGATGTGCCTGTGGATGGAGAAATCGAAATTGGTACGCTGGAGTATTTTGACAAAAGAGATTCCAAGTTAGAGTTACTTTCCCTCGTGACGCCATATGGCAATGGATTAGATCTCGGTTTTGATGGGAAGACTTTTACATTTGATGTGACCGACTTTGCTCCAATTCTGCATGGTGAAAGGTTTATTTCCATAGAAATGGGAGGCCAGTGGCAGGAAGAACTGGATATAAAGTTCCTGTTTACAAAAGGAACACCTCCTCGTGACGTCATGAGCATTCAGAATATCTGGACTTTTGAACGAGGATGGTACCAACCCATTGTTGATGACACAAAATTCGAACCCCGTACAGTTCATTTCGACCCCATGGGACAGGCTTTTAAGATTCGTTCATCTGTCACGGGTCACGGACAAAATGGGCAGTTTGTACCGAGGAATCATTATATCAACGCCAATGGA
>QQUB01000259.1 GCA_008501835.1 Bacteroidota bacterium | reverse complement strand
CAGCAATGTTTTTAACGGGGATGGCAGCCAACCCATTAGTGGCTGTCGCTGCCAAGACTGTCTTTGACATCGATTTTACCTGGACAAAATGGGCCTGGGGAGCTTTGGTACCCGGACTAATAGGCCTGTTATTGCTTCCCTGGTTCTTAAAAGTATTGGTAAGACCAAAACTGAAAGACACCAGCCTCGCAAGAGATCTGGCCAGAAAGGAATTGCAAAAGATGGGCCCTCTGAGCTTTCAGGAGAAGGCGATGGCAGGAGTTTTTGCAATGTTGATTTTATTGTGGACCACAAAAGGCTTACATGGTCTGGGAACGACTACAGTGGCGCTTATCGGTGTTTGTGTCCTGCTTTTAACGAGAACCCTGTCATGGGATCATATTATCGAAAATAAAGGCGCATGGGACACCCTTATCTGGTTGGGAGGTCTTTTGGCTATGGCTAATGGGCTCAAAAAGGTGGGTTTTATTGACTGGTTTGCAGATGGAAGCTATGAAGTGATTCAAATGACCAGTTTAACTGGAATTGGAATCATGATTGCTCTTGGGTTGATCTACTTTTATTCCATGTACGGCTTTTCCATGCTTACTGCACATATTTCGGCCATGGTGTTGGCGTTTATGACCATCGCATTGAAATCAGGGGTGCCTCCCTTGATCAGCATCGCCATTCTCGCTTATTTTTCTGATTTATGTGCCTGCCTTACCAATTATTCCTCAGGCCCGGTCATCATTTACTTTGGGTATAAATATGTTAAGCCCGGACAATGGTTCAGCGTTGGATTTCTGATCTCTTTATTTCACCTGGTCATCTGGCTGGGAATAGGGTTGTTATGGTGGAAAGTCATTGGCTGGTGGTAAATTTCAGTAAATCCTGTCTCCGGAGGTTCGGTCGAATAAGTAAATTTTGTCCAAATTGACAAAGAACCGAACCACCTGGTTGAGTTTTTCTTCATATTCGGAGCGGAATTTTGCAATTACATCTGATCCGTTGAAATCACCATAGACAAGTTTCTCATTGCCTAACAATTCTCTTGCAACTACATTGACTTCAAGAGAAAACCAGTTGTTTAAGTCATTGGAATCTGCATAGACATCCTCCGACCTAAATCCCAGGTCAACTTCTTTTCCAGAATATTTTTGGATTGATTTCAAGTCCAGAGCAGAAAGGTCTATCTGGATATTTTCATTTTGAAACAGGAATTGGTTTTTTTTCTTTTGAATCGTTCCTGAGATAAAATTCATTTTAGGAGAACCTATGAATTCTGCAACGAATTTATTTTGAGGGTTTTGAAAAATCTCCATGGGAGAGGCTATTTGCATAATCTCTCCCTGATTCATAACAATAATCTTATCTGCGAGGGTCATAGCTTCTACCTGGTCATGAGTAACATAAATAATGGTAGCTTTAAGCTTCTGATGGAGCTTGGCAAGCTCTATGCGCATTTGACCCCTCAATTTAGCATCAAGGTTACTCAATGGTTCGTCGAAGAGAAATACTTTAGGGTGTCTGACAATGGCCCTGCCAATAGCAATTCGTTGGCGTTGTCCTCCGGACATTTTCCGGGGCTTTTTATTTAGAATCTCAGTGATGTTTAAAATTTTGGCGGCCTCGTTCACTCTTTCAGCAATTTCCGCTTTAGGGGTATTTTGTATTTTCAATCCAAAAGCCATATTTCCAAAAGCAGTCATGTGGGGATAGAGGGCGTAGTTCTGAAAAACCATGGATATTTGTCGCTTACTTGGAGGTAAGTCATTGACCTCATCTCCATCAATAAACAGAGTTCCGGAAGTAATTTCTTCCAGGCCGGCTATCATCCGTAATGCGGTGGTTTTCCCACAACCTGAGGGACCAACCAGCACAACAAATTCCTGGTCCTCAATTATGCAACTGACATTTTTAACAGCTTGTGTACCTTCCTTGTAGGTTTTACAAATATTTTCCAGTTTAACTTCAGCCATTTCCACACATGTTTAATGATAAGTCCTCAAAAGCGTTAATAAACACTCAATAGTTGATTCTGCGCCTGCATTTCGATTAATTTCATCGGGCGATATGATTCCATCATAACCTCTGCCGGAACCTTCGTCATACATTTTTATTCCGGTAATATTATTTCCTAAAAACCACGACGCGAGATCAACGGCCCTTTTTTTATATTTCAATTCACCGGTAATGGCGTATGCTTCCATTGCCGCCCACGCCATTGGACGAATACCATAGGCTATTCTGGCAAACTCTTCTCGTTTTGATTCAGCAAAACCATCACCCTCCATTTCAATCCAGAAGGCTGATCGATGTCCGTTTTCCAGGAGATAAGGGTAAAAATGATCTACTTCTTTCAAACCACTGGTGATAAGAACAGAATCCCCAAGTTCATTACCTGCTTTTAAAAGCGCATAGGCCTGGCTGTTTCCCCAGGCATGCCATATATTCCCCCAGCTCAGGAATGCGTTATATGGAAAATTCAAACTATCACCCTTTTGCATTTCCATAATCCCGTCAGCCAGTTTACGGATGAGCTGTAGACTATTTCCGTCAGCTGTGCGATGATAATAGGGCAGTAGGCCCAATATTAAAACACCACTCTGATCAGCAGCATATTGATTCGGCAGCCAGGTAGGAATAATAATGGTGTTCATCGTATCATAACCAACAGGTAAATCCAATAAATCCCTTTTAAAATTTTCAACGAGTATTTCCGTTGATTTTTCTATTTGTTCTTGGATTCCGGGATCATTTCCCAAAAGTGGATAAGCGGTTTCGAGAGCCCAAAGTGCCCTTATCGACCACCAGTTCAATTCAGCAACAGTAGTTCTGTAGGTAGTATTGATCCGGTAATCGTTCCACATGAAATTGTTAAAATAGCCGTTTTCATTTTGCATGTGTAGCAGGAAGCTGACCATCTTTTGAATCATTCCTTTGATTTCAGGGGATCCATTTTCCTCTGGAAACTTGTCAAGATATTCTGAAAGCATCACAATTGACCGCGCTACATCATCTACGCATGTATAACCTTCCCTTGGCTCAATGGCATATTCATAATCCGGATATTCACTGTAAATATGGACAATTCCAAGCGTATCTTCATCTACCTGGATTTCATGGTATAAATGATGGAAATGATCCAGATTGATCTTAACTGGGATTTCAGCCGGCCCTGGACTGTCTTCTATATTTTTATCAGTACAGAAAGAGAAGGTGATCCCCAATCCAATAAGACATAATATTTTAACAACTGTATTTATTCGCATTTAACTAACACTTTGTCATGTTATCAATTAATTGTTTAAGGGAAACGGTGCAAAACGTTGTAGCAGAGTCAGAAATAGCATATGGAATAAGTAGTAATTCACCAAAGGCCAAAGCTCCACAAGTGTATACTACATTTGGCACATAACCCTCTCTTTCCGATTCATTGGGGGAGATGAGCGGAAGGTCCATCTTTTTGTTGATACGTCTGGGATAG
>QQUB01000856.1 GCA_008501835.1 Bacteroidota bacterium | reverse complement strand
TGGTTTTAGATCCGCTGCCAGTGTAAAAACCAGGAATGCCCTCATTTTCTCAAATTTGAAATTATTAAATAAATAAACCATGCGGGGTTCAATGGCGGGGAATATTCCCTCCGAAATAAAAACAGATTTGCTGAAGAAAGAATTTAGAGTTGAATTGGCTAATATAATGGACTGGTGGGCCGCCAACATGATAGATGAGCAGCATGGAGGTTTCTTCGGTCAAAGAAATGCAAAAGGAGAACTCGTGGAAAGGGTCGACAAAGGAATAATTCTCAATTCAAGGTTATTGTGGACCTATTCAGCTGCAGCTATTGCCACCGGTGATAGTATTTATAAAAGATTGGCAGATAGAGCTTTTCGGTATGTTAAGGATTACTTTTGGGATGAGGTCCAGGGAGGTGTTTTTTGGTCAGTGGACTATATGGGAAATTATGCCGATGACCAAAAACAAATTTATGCACAGGCTTTCACCATTTATGCCCTTTCTGAATATTTTATCCTAACTCAAAAAAAAGAAGTCCTGGACATGGCTTCTGAGATTTTCTGGCTGGTGGAAAAGTATAGCCATGATACTGAAAAACGAGGCTATTATAATGCTTTTGCCAGAGACTGGACAGACGTTGATGATATTCGGCTAAGCGAAAAGGATGCTAATGAAGCCAAAATTATGAACACTCATCTGCACGTCCTGGAAGCTTATACCAACTTTTACAGGGTTGAGCCTTCCTTGTATGTGAAAAAAGCTTTACTGGAGGTCTTGCAATTGTTTTTGGATTATTTTTATAATCCGGAAAACGGTAGTCTCCATATATATTTTGATGAAAACTGGAACCCTAAAGGTGATCATATTTCCTTTGGTCACAACATAGAGGCCAGTTGGCTTTTATGGGAAGCGGCTGAAATCCTGAAAGAAACCAGTATTTTAAAAAGGGTAAAGGAAATTTGTTTATTTATGGCTGAAAATGTTTATCAAATGGCCATAGACAAAGATGGAGGCTTACTTTATGAAGCTGATCCATCCGGAATAATTGATTCGGACAAACATTGGTGGCCACAGGCTGAAGCGGTTATCGGTTTTTGGAATGCTTATCAACTGACAGGGCAGGAGAAATACGCAAAGGCTTCAGTGAATACTTGGAGCTTTATCAAAAATTCTATTATTGATCCAATTTACGGTGAATGGCACTGGCGGACCGATAGAGATGGCAATCCAATTCTAACCGAAGATAAGGCCGGACCATGGAAGGCTCCCTACCATAATATCAGGATGTGTCTGGAGATGATGATGCGATTAACCTGATCCTATTGTTGTTATCAGTTTTTTTGAAGGAGCCCGAAAATTCTCTTTTTCAGGTTTTTTTCCGATTTTTGAAAATAGAGTATTTGAAAATGATGGTCCGTTACATGCGTCGGTTACTTGCATATATTATTTGTTTCTTCTTTTTTTTGACTCTGGTTGCTCAGGAAGAGTCAACCCAATTTCGATTCGAAAAAATTCCTTCTGAAATAGGTTTTCTTAATTCAGGGGTAAATGATATTCTGGAGGATCATTTGGGTTTTCTTTGGGTAGCTACCTGGGCAGGATTAGCTAAATATGATGGATATTCCGTCAAGTTTTACCGTCAGGAACCAGGAAATACCAATGGGCTGCAAAGCAACAAAATAACAACCATTTTTGAGGATAGTAATAATCAACTTTGGATAGGTACGAGTTATTCTGGTTTTTACCGGTACAATCGGGAACTTGATGTTTTTGAACAGTTCTGCAAGAAACCCAATGACATGAATAGCCTGAGTGATAATAATGTTTCATCAATTATTGAGGGCTTTGACGGGATTTTCTGGATTGGTACAGAACGTGGGCTTAATCGCTTTGATCCGGCAACCAATAATTATATTCATTTCGAAAATAATGTTTCAGATACCAGAAGCCTGAGCCATAATTTTGTTTACTCACTGGCTCAAATGCCTGACAGTACTATTTGGGTTGGTACGGAAGAAGGTCTCAACAGACTGGTAATAACCGAGAAAGAAGCCTATTTCATAAGATATGACCTTGCACCCGCGGGAGCTGTGGCAGATACTTTCTTAAGCCATAATTTCATTTTTAAGATAATTCCTTCCAGATATCTGCCCAATACATTTTGGATTTGCACGAGTGTTGGATTAAAAAAAGTCACCTATTCCCTTGAAGATCCTGCACATCTTGAATACGTTTATTACTACCACGACCCAAATGATCCCAATAGCCTGAGTCATCCTTTTGTTGCAGATGTTTTGGAGGAGGATATGAACAGTGTTTGGATTTCAACTTATAATGGTATTAATTTTTTGAATACCAAAACCAAAAAAAACCGATATTTCCTTTCCAAAAAGAACGATCCATATAGTTTGGGAAATAATGTAACCATGGCCCTTGCCAAGGACCGGACCAACAATCTTTGGGTCGGAATGGATAAAGGAATCAATAAGCTTAACCTGAACGCAAAAGCATTCCGGCTTGTTCGCCCAAATGTGAAAGAAAGCACAGCGATTAACATCAATTGTATAGCTCCGGCCAAGAGTAAAAATGGGGTTTGGGCTGGAACGAGGGGTGGCGGGCTCAATTTCCTGACCTATGACAACCATTTCAATCTGACCAGTGAAACCAAAAATTTTAATTTTAAAACAAACAAATTACAGGGGATTTCCGGTTTTGTTTCCAACCTTATTATTGACCGATCCGGATGGTTGTGGCTAGCCACTGATGGGGCAGGAGTGTTGAGAATCAAAGAAGATGTTTTGTTCAGTAAAAATGGGATGATGGCTAATGCTCAGCAGTTCACCAAAAGTGATGCGTTGAGTGATGATTATGTGATGACGGTCATGGAGTCGAAAACAGGAGATATTTGGTTCGGTTATTGGGATAAAGGCCTGGACCGCTATGATCCTGAAACTGGAGATTTTTACCACTATTTACTTACAAAAGATCTCGCAGTCAATTTTCAACTGTATCCGATAGTACATCTTATTGAAACTATTGAGGATAATCAAACCTTTCTCTGGTTGGGAACCCGGGGAGGTGGAGTTTATAAACTGAAGTTTAACAGTGAGGTGGATGGACTGGAACTCATAGCACACTACAGCCTGGAAAATACGAACCATAGGAATTTAAGCAATGATTTTATTAATTCATTTTACCTGGACAGCAGGAACAGACTATGGATTGGGACCGATAACGGGCTAAACCTCCTTACTTCAAATAAAGAACCGGTGCAGGTGTTTTATGAGCAGGATGGCCTTGCCAATGCCACCATCCAGTCTATTCTCGAAAGTGAAGATGGAAATATTTGGTTGAGCTCTCAACAGGGGATATCATGTCTTGTCTTTGCAGCGGATACTTTTGCTATAAAGAATTACGATACTTTTAACGGATTGCAGAATAACTTCTTCAACGATGAAGCAGGTTTTAAAACAACTTCAGGGCAGTTGCTT
>QQUB01000602.1 GCA_008501835.1 Bacteroidota bacterium | reverse complement strand
GGTAATTGCATGGACTGTGACGATACTGGAGAGGTTGCAGTTCCTACGTGGGGACCAAACGGCGCAATGTATGTCGCCTGGGCCGGCCCTTCATGACTGGTATTGAAACGATCACTTGATCAGGGGGAGGCCTGGCTGGAAGAAGAAATCTTTATCGATGCTCTTCCGGGAGGATGGGATATGTCCGTGCCGTGAAGTTATCGATGCAATGGCCGTCCGGTGACCAAATGCGGCCTGAGCGGAGGACCAAACCAGGGGACCATTTATGTCAACTGGACGGATCAGCGGAATGGCGCAGATGATACGGATGTTTGGCTGGTCAAGTCGGTGGATGGAGGTAACACCTGGAGTGATCCCATTCGGATAAATGATGATGAGCCTGGAAGCCATCAGTTCTTTTCCTGGATGGATATCGATCAGACCAACGGCAATTTGTTTTTTGTTTTTTATGATCGCCGCACTTACTCCGATAATCGCACAGATGTCTATATGGCTTACTCTTTGGATGGTGGAGATACCTTTACTAATAAACTGATCAGTGAATCTCCCTTTATTCCCAGCCCGGGTGTTTTTTTCGGAGATTACACGAATATCCAGGCTCATAATAACATTGTTCGCCCCATTTGGACTCGCCTGTTTGACGGAACATTGAGCGTCTGGACGGATGTGACACCGTTTGAGGTAACTACCGGAATTACCGAACCGGATGTCGACAGTCAGGTCGATGAATTAAATCAATTTCCCAATCCGGCATCCGGCCTGTTTTACATTTCCTTCAAATTACATAAAAGCAGTCTGGTGGATTTAAAACTGTATGATGCCAATGGCAGAGAAGTAGTAGCCTTATTTGAGCATAAGCAATTGGGTTTTGGGAAGCATATTTTTCCAGTTGATCCGCAAGAGCTTCATTTGGAAAGCGGCATTTATTACCCACGGCTTTTTGTGAATGGGACAGTAAAAACTTTGAAGACGATTGTCGTGGAATAAAAAGGGGAGTTCAAGGTGTTATCGATATTGGACCCCTAGTGGAGTCAGGCTGTACCAATTGGAAACACTGTATGGTGCCGTCAGGTACCCTAATCCCGGTAACTCCCGGCATGGACCATCATTGACTAGGTGCTGTAGGTACCTAATCCCCTATACTGTCTGGAGCCCTTTCCCTATAAGCGGAACAATCTCCTGAACAGCGTTTTTGAAAATAAAAGTATAGGCATACTTGTGATGATGCTCAGGTCTTCCCGAAAAGATGTTTCATCATCCAGGAATTTAAGGATAGTGGTGGCTTTGGTTCTTTTGAATAAACCGGTGAACAGCTTTGCGCCGAGATGATTGGCATCGGTCAAAACATCAAGCAGGATAAGGTCGTAGAACCAGAATTTGTTACGACGGGAGAACTTAGATAAGTCAGTTTCCTTTTTCAGAAATTTTATCAGTTCAACTGCCTTCTTGGAGGTGTTCATAAACGTATATCCAGTACTGGCTTTTGTCCACCCTCCTGCGGTTCCGATGTTGATGATATTCCTGGTGTTGTGTTTTCCAAAGTTATAGGCAGTCATAGGAATGGAACCCTTTTCCGTTTCTTCGATAGAGTAATCTGTGATGCCATGTTTGTCCAGGTAGTTCCTGATCTCTTCTTCGTATTCCGATTGTTCCAATAAATTTTCAGAAAAAAGCGTGTATTCAAACAGTGCAGTCTTTTTATTCATTGGGAGTACATACATGAATCGGGTGTTGCTGCGCTGTGGCACCCTGAAATCCATAAAGGTGGCCATATCTTCATCGAAATGTGCCTTTGCTGTTTTTACGAACCATCCCAGAAAGTGCTGCTGCAGTAAAGGGTATTTGGTTTGTTTTTCATAATCCCTGTTCAGTATAACGCTGTTGAAGACTTTTTTGGCTGAAAATTGTTCCTGATCGGTTGATACAACTGCACCATCGCCAGTTTCAGAAATACTTTGGACTTTCCCCTGGATGAAAGTGATGTTCGGTGCCTTGTCCAGTGTCTTCCAGATCTGTTTATAAAAATTTTCACTGCGGATCATTTTATAGACATAAGGCTTGATGTCCAGTCGTTGTTCGTATCCCGGCCCACCAAAGAAAATATTTTTCCAGGATTTGGTCAGCACCTCATCCCATTGCCCATTCCCATTTTCCCAGAAACACCAGGTACGATCGTTTCCTTTCTTCTTTTCAAGGTCAATCAAGGCAATCGATTTATCCTCAAAAAAGGCATCCGCTGCCATTCCTCGTGCCAGAATAAGCCCGGCTGCTCCTGCTCCGGAAATGATATAATCAAAATGCTTCATCAGGAATTTATCATGAAAATCTTAAAGACATCAAGTGAACAAGGTAATGGCAAATTAAGATTTACAAAAGCAAATTTTTTTTAAGATAAACTTATTTAACTTTGAACCAGCCCAAGTAATAGATTTTGGCTTAATATGGTCTGTAATGAAACTGAACAGCCAAGAAATAACCACTTGAAAGGTTGCTCAAGACTAGCGAAAGCATATTGCGTACCTACGGCACTTGATTCATTCCTGCCATTTGAATGTTACCTATAGTGGTGTCCCGCACGGACTCAAAATTTCGCTGAGGCAAGAAGGTGTTTATCATCAGTATTGGCTACCTTATAACCCCAGAGGAATTTAAAGTCTCGTGGAGGCCAAATATGGATAACCTGAAAGCTGAAAAGACAGAAATAAGTGCCATAGGTACGTCATATGAGATTATTTGGGTGGAAACTTCCGTTCTGGCCTTCTCTCAACCTTAATGGATAAAACTAAATTTGAACACTCTAAAATTCATAAATCAGAAAAATATGCGTCGCTTTTATTTAATACTTACCATTATTGGTTTGATACTCCCTTCCATCTTTGTTTTTCAGGAATCTGTAGAAACAGGAAATATTTTACTCTATGCTAATCCTTTAGCCACTATAGAGGGGATGTTTGCTAACAGGATATCAACCATTTTTATTATCGACCTGTTATTTGGGGTGGTTGTATTTTTTGTATGGAGTTATGTAGAAAGCAGAAAGCATCAAATAAAAAACATAGGATGGGTATGGTTGATAACCCTGATGTTTGGTTTTGCCGGCGGCCTTCCTTTGTTTTTGTATTTGAGGGAAAGAAAATTAGAAGCTGCTTAATTCAATGGAGAATTTCAAATACTTTTTAGGGGCATTGTTAGCGATACCTCTTTTACCGATAATGATTTTTCAAGGAAGAAGAGTCAGAAAAAACATTCCTGATTTACCCGAAGCCAGGGGATGGGCAGGTATTGCACGTACAGGTGGATCTGCTGAAATGAATTTACTTGTGCTGGGAGAAAGTACCATGGCTGGCGTTGGGGTGAAAACACATGAGGAAGGCTTTTCGGGCTCTCTGGCACAGGCTTTGTCTCAATCATTCGATGCCGACATTCATTGGAAGGTTTATGCGAAAAGCGGGCATACAGCTGAAAAGATAAAAGATGATACTATTCCGCTTATTGAGGAAGAAGCATTCGATCTTATCGTTATTGGATTGGGGGGTAATGATGCTTTCCGGCTTAATCCTCCGATGAAGTGGAAGTGGAACCTTCAAGGGCTTATTACCAAATTGCGCAACCGGTTTGGACAGACGCCGATCGTGTTTATTAATATGCCTCCAATCAGGTCCTTTCCTGCATTTACCCCTTTGATGAAATTTTTTCTGGGCAATCATGTAGAAATTTTAGGAGATGTGCTGACAAAGTTGGTATCTGACGGGGAAAATGTGTATTATTACTCAAGAAAGATCACTTTGGAAGATTGGATTGCCCGGCTGGAAATTTCGGCGACTCCTGCTGATTTTTTCAGCGACGGTGTTCATCCTTCCAGACTTACTTACCAAACTTGGGGTAGAGATACTGCGGGATATATTTTTAATACCCAAAAACTCAAAAGAATTCTTCAGAGCAGGATAAAGGTTTAAAGGTTGTTTTTCAATTTGCTAATTGACTACAAAAATCATCCAAAAATGTCAGACCAAAGATCACAAGCTCTCCTGGATATCAGGCCCGTTATAGCTTCCGCTACAGTAAATGATGAGATGAGCCCGGAAGAACAATTTCAAAACCAACAGTTATGGGATCAAAAACAAAACAAACCAATGTAATATTTGCATCTATCAATTTAGTATTGTTCATAGGTGTTATTGTCGTAAATGCACTTGCGAGTATTTTACCGATCAATGGTATGGATACGGGCGAGTTGTCGGATCTTTATCCAAACCTGTTTGTTCCTGCAGGGCTTACTTTTTCTATTTGGGGACTTATCTATCTTTTGCTGTTAGGTATGGTTATCAATCAGTTGGTTATTGCTGTCCGTGAGAAGACCACAGGAATGCTTTCTTTGTCGGCAAGCAGAGTATTGGGAGTGAACTTCTTACTCAATATGGCCTGGATTCTGGCCTGGCATTACAAACTGGTAGGTCTTTCTCTGCTCATTATGATTGGCTTGCTTTTGACTTTAATTTATTTGTTTAGAGAAGTGGATACTTTGACATTAAATAATGTAAGTCAGAAATTACTGGTTCTCGTTCCGGTTAGTGTTTATTTGGGATGGATTTCCGTTGCTACCATTGCAAATGTTACAACCTGGTTGGTAAACATGAGTTGGGCCGGATTTGGAATTGCTGCTGCCAGCTGGACAATCGTAGTTGTTTTGGTGGGAGGTTTATTGGCTGTGTTGATGCTCAGGTTGCGAAAAAGCCTTGCTTATGCTGCTGTAATTTTGTGGGCTTATTTGGGCATAGTTATAAAGAGAATGGCTACTGAACCTGTTGAGAACGGAATTATTTATACGGTCTATGGTGTAATGGCTGTGATAGCCATATTTATGATTCTGGTGTTGATTACCAAAAGGCGAAGACCGGAGATGAACGGGTAATAAACCTTAAAGCGGGTATTTTGTTACTGTAATAAAAAAATTATGAGCACAGAATACCCGTTGATCAATAATGAGGCCGCTAAAAGGTATGAATTTCATATTGAAGAGCAGACGCCACTCATCGAATACATTTTAACTAATCAGAAGATTTTCCTCACGCATACCGAGGTGCCCAAAGCACTTGAAGGCAAGGGCATAGGATCGGCACTTATTAAAAGTGTTCTGGAGGACATCGATCAAAAAGGATTGACCCTGGTTCCATTATGTCCATTCGTAGCGGCTTATATCAAAAGGCATCCGGAATGGAAAAGACTGGTGCTGAAAGGCATAAACGTTAAGTAACCTACGCTTTTATCAAAAAAAATCCCGAATTCCGCATCGATAGGCAGAATTCGGGATAATGGTTGAGTGATTATTCAACCAAGCTTTTTATCACTTTTTATCGTTACTGTAGAACTCTTCTTCTGAAGTTTTTTCAACGGAATCCCCTTCTTTTAATTTCCTGGAAATGGCAGTATACGGGCCGGTAACAACTTCTTCTTCACCCTTCAGACCAGTGAGTACCTGGATGTAATCATCATCCTGAATACCTGTAGTCACCTCTACTCTCTTTACCGTGTCAGCTTCCGTTGTGATGAAAACAACTTCTATAAGATCCTGTTCTTCCTCTTCATCATCGTTATTTTTCTTAGGACCTTTTTTGCCTTTATCCTCGTCCTTTTCGCGCGTAGTTACCGCCTGGATCGGGATACTGAGGACATCTTCCACAGATTTCGTTTTGATCTCAACGGTAGCAGACATTCCCGGGCGGAAAGGATAGGGTTTGTCAGCACTTACGATATCCTGGTATGATTCCGGATTGATGCTGATGCGTACTTCAAAATTGGTTACCTGATCCGAGGTCAGGGATGCAGCAGCACTATTGGCAGCAGAGTGAGCAATCTGGGTGACGGTACCTTTAAATTTTCTTCCGAGGTAAGCATCTACTTCGATTTCCGCTTCATTGCCGAGGGCGACGCTTGGAATGTCATTTTCACTAACATCCACGCGCACTTCCATGGCGTTGAGGTTGGCAAGGCGCATCATTTCCGTACCCTGCATCTGGATGGTACCCACAACGCGTTCCCCTTGTTCAACATTCAAGCTGGAAACAATTCCGCTTACAGGAGCGAAAATGGTAGTTCTTCTCAAACTGGTCTGCATCTCCTTAAGCATGGCCTGAGAACTTTCCACAGAGAATTTGGCAGCCTTGGCTGATTCCTCACCGGATTTGATATTGGCGTCAGCAGCCCGCAAATTAGCTTCCAAACCACGGAGTGTTGACAACGAAGCTTCAAAATCGGCTTGTGAGATCACACCGTCGCGTTTGAGATCTTCGTTACGCTCATGGATGGTACGGGCGTTTTCTAATTGAGCCAAAATTTGTTCTTTTTGTGCCTTAAAAGTCTCAATGCCTGCCTTGGCATTACTCAGCTGAGCCTTGGCGCTGTTGACATTGGCTGTACCGCGTTCAACCTGAGACTGGTAGGCATCCGGGTCGATCTTCGCCAATAACTGGCCTTGTACAACTGAATCTCCTTCAGCGATGTAGAGCTCTACCACCTCACCAGATACATCAGAACTGATCTTGACTTCCTTTTGAGGAAAGACCTTGCCACTGGCGGCTACAATTTCCTGAATGGTTCTTTTTTCAACCTTTTCTACGATGACTTTCTCACCTTTGGGTTTTTGATTGCTTTTCCAGGCTGCAAAAGCTGCCAGGAGAACGATAACTCCAACAAGTGCGTAAATCAGGGTATTTTTCCGTTTTGCCATTTTATTGTGCTATTTAATTTTATTTAGATGATGCTTTTCAATGTTTAACCGCAAGGCTCGCCAAGTGTTGCCGCCAGGAACGCAAAGACGTTTTATTTTCGTTTTCATTGCGCCCCCTGCGCATTCATTGCGACCTTTGCGGTTAAAATTTCTATCGATATTTATCAATCCAAAACCACCTCTCTTCCGAGATAGAAGTCAACTACCTTCAAAAAGAAAATGTATTGGTATTTGGCTCTGATCAGGCTCACATCTGCCTGGTCGTAAGTATTTCTTGCTGTAGAGAACTCAAAGGTACTGATGGCTCCGAGATCAAAACGTTTTTTGGCATTTTCATAAGCGGCTTCAGCGGCTTCGAGAGCTCTTTGTGCAGCTTCATATGATTTCTTACCGGAGCGGGCATTGGATACAGCTAATTGAATGTCTGCTCTCAGTGTATTTCTGGCTTGTTGACTGCCGATTTCCTGGTTAAGCGTATTGAGTCTGGCACGTTGGATATTGATGCTGTTCTGGCCATTATTGTAGATCGGAATGCTAACGCTTACGCCGACATTTTGACCAAAGTTCTCATTTAACTGGTCAAAATAGGGCTTGTCAGGATATACGATACCTTGGGGAATGTATTGGGCAACCAGAGCGTCTTCCCCATTAATTTGAAGAGGCACCGGAGTGCTTAATTCAAATGAAAGATTACTTTCATCGGGGTTGGCAAAATCTTTTGACAGACTGGAGTAATTGGTACTCAATCCGCCAAAAATAGCTACGGTTGGAAGTAAGTTAGCTTTCGCAACAGATTCATTCAAATTGGCACTTTCCACACGAAGATCGGCGGCTTTGATTTGTGGTTGTAAACCCAAAGCAGTTGTATAAACTTCATCGATGCTGAGCTGTTCAGGATCATCAGCAGGTACATTTACTTCCGGTTTTTGAATATCAAACGGGGTGCCTGGTTCTATCAACAGCAATTGCCTGAGATTCAGGTAAGAAGTTGCCAACAGGTTTTCTGCATCGATCAGTAATTGTTCATCCTGGGCGATTCTTGAGAGAAAATCAAGTCTGTTATTTTCAGGTAAGGAACCTGCCTGGATGAGTTTATCTGTTTGATCCAGTTGTTCTTTAGAGAGTTCAAGTCTTTTCTCTACATTTCTCAACTGCTCATCAGCAAGAAGAATGGACAAATATGCATTGGCAACACTCAAAGCCAGATCATTAGCGGATTTTTCTCCGTCCAGTTTGGCAGCTTCGAGGTCCAGTTTGCTTTTTTTAATTGAATTATTGACCGAGTTTCCACCGTATACCAACATACTGGCATTAAGGCCGTAAGAGTTAAATCCAATCGTTTGATTATCGAATGAGTTGGTGGTAGGGTCAATAGTACGTCCTAACTGCAGACCTCCGTTGAATGAAGCATTCAGCCTGGGCATTCGGGCTGCTTTGTTCAGCTTGAGTGTCAGAGCCTCGTTGGCGATATTCGTTTCGGCCATCTTGAGCATCAGGTTTTCCTCAAGCGCATGGTTAATGCATTTTTCAAGAGACCAGCTTGCCTGGGCGTTCATATTGGCCAGCATGAAAAATATTCCCAGCGTTACCAGCAGTAATTTTCGCATCATGTTAGATTTTTCCGTTTAACAGGTGTTATTCCGAGCACAATACTAAAATACTGTCTATCAAACGCCGAATTAATTATATAAAAGGGTAGTAATATTCGATTGGCGAACAGACATACCTCAAGGTTTTGCCTTTGGGCGAGCAAGAGGGCTGGAAGGCGACACCCCCGACACTATGTGTACGGGGCAGGCTTTGTCGGAGAAGTTGTCTTTTAATATTTTACAATTATTTCTGCAAACCGCATGTTTTTCCCTGGGTCTCTTTCATATGGCGTACCTACGGCACTTAGACATGCTTCCTGGTCTTTGGGTTACCGATATTTAGTCTCTACGAGACCTTAAATCCTGTTGGGATACCTTCATGGGGACCCTGCAACCTACTAAGACCCTTCAGTTGCCCAAGGTGCGGATTATATCTCTTTGCTTCAACGAAACTTAAAGTCCCTTCGGGACGCCCTATAAGTAACACACAACCTATCAGAATACCCCAAGTGCCGTAGGTACGTCATATGTTTTCCACACCTGTCCCTTACCAGTCAATGGGTATACACACGAAATATACCCAAAATACCGTTAAAAGATTTTAAAGAACACCTAAAAGTTAAATCATGCATCCAACCTGATTTTTTGTAATCATCCAGCCCCCAAAACACCACTTCATCAAAATTTTACATTTTAAATTTTACATTTTGCATTGTCTTCCTCTGATTCTTCGTAATTTTCGCCTCTGATTTTATGAAAAATCTCATTCCATATTTTATTGAGCAAAAGCACCTGAATGGCGAAACGCACGGCTATTTGGCAGCCTATACTATGTTCGTTGACTTGTCAGGGTTTACAGCCATTACTGAGGCGCTGATGCGGGAAGGCAGCAGCGGCGCGGAACGTTTGTCCGATATCCTTAATGAGATTTTTACGCCTTTGGTCAATCTTGTGTATGGCAGAAAAGGCTTCATCCCATATTTTGCAGGAGATGCCTTCACGGCTATTTTCCCGGAAGAAAACCTCGAAAACCCGGAAGAAATCATCGAAACGGCACTGCTCGCTTGTGAACTTTTCAGTCACAGGAAGTTCGAATTCGAGCAATTTACCATCGGTATTAAAGTAGGCGCCGCTTACGGTCAGGTGGAATGGGGGATCACCGGCGATCAACAAAAGGCCTTCTACTTCAAGGGAGATCCTATCGATCATTGTGCCTATGGCCAGAATGAAGCAGATGACCAGGAAGTGATCATTGACGAAGCTTTACAGGCTCGCCTTTCTTCAGCCAGGTTTACTTTTGAACGGATCACCTACCCATACCTGAAACTCACTCGGGAAGATGTCAATTTGCCGGAAATTCCAACAAAGGTCGACCTCCCGGATTTGAACAGGGATGTAGCTTTACAATTCTATCCTGCCAATATCCTCGACTCTAATCAGCAAGGAGAATTTAGAACAGTCATTTCCGTTTTTATTTCCTTTTCAGGAATTGATTCTCATGAATTGCTTGATGAATTTTCGAAAATCGTACTGGAGCAGTCCAGCAGTTTTTCCGGTTATTTTAAGGAGATAGACTTTGGAGATAAGGGCGGTGTGATGGTTGTGTTCTTCGGCGCACCGGTATCATTTGAGAATAATGTAGAACGAGCCCTCGAATTCGTATTGGCCCTGAGAGAAGAAGTGGCTCCTCTTCAAAAAAGATCTACCCTGCAGTTTAAAGCCGGAATAACCATAGGCACTGCCTTTACCGGAATTGTAGGCGGAAATGAACGATGTCAGTATGCCTGTGTTGGGAACCGGGTAAACCTCGCTGCCCGTTTGATGTCCAGTGCCGGATGGGGAGAGATGCTGGTTGATAAAGAAATTCAACATAATCGGCTGTTTATTTTTACCCACAAAGGTGATGTAAAATATAGGGGTATAGAAGGTGATGTGCCTACCTTTAAATTGTTGGGACACAGTGCAGATGAATGGCCCGATTACGAGAGTAAATTTGTTGGCAGGGAACAGGAGTTCAGTCAATTGATGGAATTCTCCAAACCTTTGTACAATGGAGAAAGTCCCGGACTTGCCTATATTTTCGGAGAGGCAGGGATGGGTAAAAGCCGCTTGATGTACGAGTTTAAAAATAAACTCACAGAAGGCGGTAAAATGCAATGGTACTCCTGCCAGTCGGATCAGATACTTCGTAAGCCATTTAATCCTTTTGTATACTTCCTGAAAAATTATTTTGACCAGTCTCCGGATGCTTCATCGGCAGATAAACGCGGAAGCTTTGAATCCAGATTGGAACAACTGGAAGAGAAGCTGGAGCAAAACCCGAAGGATGATGGAGCGATCTTAAAAGAGCTGAGAAGAACTTCATCCGTACTTGCCGCCCAGCTGGGTATACATTATTCCGGTTCTCTTTGGGAACAACTGGACGCTCTTGGCCGATATCAGAATACTATTGCGGCTATTACCAATTTGCTGATTGCCGAGAGCATCAGTACGCCTCTGGTAGTCGAGCTGGAAGACGGCCACTGGACTGACGAGAACTCCACAGAATTATTGCGGGAACTTATTCGTCAAATGCGTAAATATCCCATTTTTCTGATTGTAACTTCCAGGTTTAATGACGATGGGACAACTTCCTACGTCGTTAATAAAAATGCAGTACTGGTCAATAACCTGGGATATCTTGAGTTGCAGTTAAAAGCCTTGAGCACACGGGCGGTCCGTGCATTCGCGGAAGCTTCCCTTGGCGGAAAAATAAAGCGTGAATTCCTCGATTTGCTGATCAGGACTTCCAATAATAATCCTTTTTATCTCGAACAAATTCTTGAATATTTTACAGAGAGTGACCTGTTGGAGCGTAAAGAAGGCGAGTGGACTATTCAGGATGAGAATATCAAATTGTCGAATTCCATCAACGCCATCCTTACGGCTCGTATCGACCGTTTGTCAGACCTGGTCAAGGAAACAGTAAAGGCTGCTGCAGTGATCGGACGGGAGTTTGAGATCCCAGTGCTTTCGGAAGTGATGAAAGTCCAGGATGAATTCATTCGAAGGAACGGAGACAGCAATATTCTGCTCAACCAGCAGGTCAAATCTGCCGAACGGGTTCAGATTTGGCGGGCCATGAATGAATTGCGTTATATATTCCGACATTCCCTTTTGCGGGAGGCTGTTTACGGGATGCAGCTGAATACCAGGCTTAAACATTTGCACAAACTCATTGCCCAGGCTATTGAGAAGATTTTTGAAGAAGAGATTGAAGAACGTTTTGCCGACCTCGCTTTTCACTATGAGCAGGCTGAAGAGTTGGATAAAACCAGAGAATATTTGCTGAAGGCTGGAGATAGGGCCAGGGCAAATTACCAGAATAGTCAGGCGATTGAATATTACAGCAAACTGGTCAATTTGTTGGACCCCAAGAAATTCCCGGAACAGATCAGCCGACTGCATATCCGGATTGGGAAAATACAACAGTTGATTGGTCAGTGGCCGGAAAGTGAACAATCCTTCAATGATGCCTTCAAGCTGGCCAATAAAGCAGGAGATAAGGTCCTGTCCGGCAGGGTGCTCAATAATATAGGAAGAGTGATGACGCTTAAGGGGCAATATGCAGAAGCGATGGAGCGCCTGCAAGTTGCTGCAGGTCTTTTTGAAACCGCTCGTGATGATATTGGGATCGCCAAAGTTTACGGTAATATTGGGGACCTTTATTTCAGGCAGGGGAATTACGAAGAGGCGAAAGCCTATTTTGAGCAAAGTATAAAAATAAACCGTAAACTCGATTCCACCGGAGGTATGGCCCGCATCGTTTCCAACCTTGGACTGACTCATATGAATCGTGGCAACTACGACGAAGGCATTGACGTTCAACTCAAGCAGCTGGAAATTGCTGAAAATAAGGGCGACAAACCCGGAATGGCTGTTTTATACACTAATACCGGGATTGTTTTTCTGGAAAAAGGTGATTATGATTCAGCATTGGATACTTTTGAAAAAGGATTGGCACTCAGTGAAGAGCTGGGTAATAAATTATTGACTTCCATCGCCATAGGTTGTATAGGGTCCGTCTATCAGGGGAAAGGAGATTATGCCCGGGCCATGGAGCATTTTGAGTTGGATTTAAAACTGTGTGAGGAACTCGGGGATAAACAGGGTACCGCTATTGCACTTGGTTTGATCGGGGAGCAATTGAGCATCGAGGGACAGTTTCACAAGGCCATTGAATATTTGCAGAAAAACCTGATGCTTTGCGAGCAATTGGGGTACCAAAAAGGTATTGCCAAGGCCGTGAATACCCTTGGAGATATTTTTTACCATACCAAACAATATTCACGATCACTTGAATTTTATAACCGGGCAATTGAGGTGACCAGGAAGATCAATAATAAGCTTGTTTTGGGATATAGTCTGGTCGAAAAGGCTGCCGTATTGATTGAACTCAATAATCTTACTGAGCTCAAGGTAACGGCTGAAGAGGCAATGACCATTGCCGAAAAAGAGGCTAATCCGGATCTGAATTTCGCTGCACAAATATTACATTCTAAAGTACTTTACCTGCAATCTGAACCTGAACGTGCCCGAAAAGTGATCTTAAATCTGTTGGAGAAAAAACTCAGTAAGCAACAAAAAGCCGATGCATTTTTCGAATTGTATTTACAGGATGGCACCAATAGAGATGCCAGGAATCAGGCCCTGACCTTGTATCGTGAGCTTTACGCCACCACGCCTAAATATCTTTTCAAACATCGGATAAAAATGATCGAAGGGTAAATGAGCAAGAGCCTGTCTCATAAGTGAAACATATTCTTTGCTGCAGAGTTTTGTTTTATTTCACGCTGATTTTCGCTGATATAATTACTGATTTCCAAACTAAAATCTGCGTTTTTCTGCATTATCGGAGCAAGAAATGCTATTTCTTCAAAGAAATAGCATTTCTATATTTTCCACCTACCTAACCACCATCAGCTTTCCTTGATCTACATTTTTACCTTCATTGTCAATTAGGTAATACAAATAAATTCCCTCGGGCCATTGCTCCGTGTTTACGGTAAGCTTATCGTTTATTTTAGTTTTCAATATCCTTTTTCCCAGGTCGTTGATCACAAGAAAAGTAAAAGTATCGTTGGTGTTATCCAGGGTAATGTTGAAATTTTGCCTGGCAGGGTTTGGGGCAACGGTTAACTTGATTTCCTGAGTTGGTTCTAAAAGGTCATTAATAACAATGGTAATTGTCTGGCAGGTCATATCACTGCCTAGTCCGTTTGATACGGTCAGGCA
>QQUB01000685.1 GCA_008501835.1 Bacteroidota bacterium | reverse complement strand
GGTATCCGGCGTTGATAACCATATTCCTGCTCCGCATATCACAAGCTATCCTGAGTTTATTGGCGAAGTAGGACAAATCAAGGCTGTCATGTTTTGATTGAAGGCTTTTGCTCATGGACCTCTTATCCCCACTCAACGAAAAATGATCCATGACCTCATGAAACTTATACTGTTCCTGAAAACTGGAATAGTTGGAATAATCGATCTTTTCGAGTAATTGCGTATATCGCCTGATAATTGAATTGAAATTTGGGTAATGTTCTCGCTTTATCAGCGATTTGGCTAAAAGGTTTTGTTTTAACAGGGGATCCATAAGGTATTCCTGATAAGCCAGAAAATCCTGCAGCAGTCTGAAAAGATCTGAAATGATATTATTTAGCTTCAGTTCACGGTAATCTTCATCCCCGAATAGCCTTTTATAGATTAGTTTTTTTGAAAGACCGGCCTTAGATGGTTGAGCACTATGGTTTAAAATTATAACACAAAGCTTTTTTAATTTTTCGTTTTTGTTGATGAACGGAGCGTGGACATATTCACTGAATTTTTGCCGTTCCCGATCATTTAGGGCAGTTAAGGTTATATAGAGTTTTGACTTATCCATTATCAAATCTATAATTATTTATATAATAACTTGATTTACAATTATTTATTAAAATATTAACCCTAAAATAATCTATAATATTCAAAAATTGTACTTTTTTTCCTTGTTTACTGAAAGTACATTTGTATCAGAAAGTTATTATTCCATTAACTAAAAGGTATTTTTGGATATTCCGGATAGATCTGAAAACTCCTAAAGCCTTTAAAACTTACTTAAAATGCAAAAAAGTACCCTGGATTATTTTTTCGGAGTCCTCTTTTTGGTATTGCTCACAGCCATTCCAAAAAGTTACGGACAAACATTTAGTGCTTCAGATGCCGGCATAAACTCCGGTAATGAAGTTTGCATTGATGTTACAGTCGCTGACTTTGAAGATATCATAGCCATGCAGTTCAGTATCAATTACGATGCAAGTCTTTTGACCTTTTCCGGTTTGACAAACCTCTCGGCCCTTGATTTAAATTCATCCAATTTTGGGGACATTTCAGACCAAAACGCAGTAACCTTTTCCTGGTTAGACCCAACCCTTATGGGAGTTAACCTAAACGACGGTGACATTATATTTTCCTTGTGTTTTTTAGCCAACAGCGCTCAAAATATTACTACCCCCATCAGTTTTTCAGGTAATCCGACAGCTATTGAAATTCTCGATAGCGACGACCAAATTCTCTCTTCTGCGTTTAATGACGGTTCCATTACCATTTCCTCTGCCAACGGAGCTTTGGAAATAGTAAACACCTCCATTACACCTGAACTGTGTGATGGAAATAACGGTGCCATTTCAATCAACGTTGCCGGAGGAACTCAACCGCTGACATATTTCTGGCAAGGGCCCGATGGCTTTTCTGCTACTTCAGAATCTTTGAATAATCTGACAGCCGGAAATTACCAGTTATCAATCTCTGATGCTGATGGAAACCTTCTCGAAACAGGTTTTACCCTTCCGGGACAAGACCTCGAAATCACCAATGCCTCTGTTAACCCCATAGGATGCGATATGTCAAGTGGAAGTATTGATATTACTACCAATGGTATTGATCCGGTATTTATTTGGAGCAATGGAATGAGTTCTGAAGACATTGAAGTCTCCACTCCGGGAACTTATTCAGTAACCATAACAGAAGGTAACTGCAGCGTTTCGGAAAGTTTCGAAATATTGATGGAAGACGGTCTGGCTGCATATGCATATGATTGCACCTATTTTAACCCCGACCTTACCGAGGCAGAACTTCATGTTGTCTTATGGTGTGGCGGAACTGCCCCACATACTTTCACCTGGAGCACCGGAACCGTAGAAACTACCAATGAAAATCACAGTTCCATAACCATTACAAATCCTGGAGACGAGCTATACAGTGTCACCATCACAGATGATTTTGGTTTTGAACTCATACTGGATCAAATGGAGGTGAATTGTGTGTTCGCACCCCAGATTTCTGCAGTAGTAACTGATGTTAATTGTATGGAAGGCACTCTTGGAAATATCGATATCACCGTTGCCGGAGGAAGTGAAAATTTCGAATTCACCTGGAGCAATGGAGCTACTTCCGAAGATATTACTGAATTAGCTTCGGGTAATTACAGTGTAACGGTTACCGACCTGGAAACAGGGGAAAGCACTTCAGAATCATTTTTCGTAGGAGGCAATCTAAATCTTGCTTATGCATATGAATGTCAATATCCAGTGTCTGCCACCACTACAGTAGTTGCCTGGAGTGGAATTGCCCCTGTTACCTATGAATGGAGCAATGGGTTTACAGAAACAGTTAATAATCCCGACCAGGCAAATCTTAGTAGCTTAACCGTTCCGTTTTCCAATGACCCCATTGCCTTTACAGTAACGGTTACAGATGCCACCGGCTGTTCAGAAACCATTGAAACAATTGCAGATTGCCAAACTCCGGATGGCGATCTTATATTGGCCATTTCCCCCGAACAATCTAATGTCCAACCTGGTGAGACGGTTTGTCTTGATATCATAGGAGGAAATTTCGAAGACATCATCGCCATGCAATTTTCCATTGAATGGGATGAATCCCTGCTAAACTTTGATGAGGTAACCAACTTGAATCTACCAGATCTGTATGAAACCAGTTTCGGTAATCCTTTTCCGAATAATCTGACGGTCAGCTGGGTAGATTATTCACTGCTGGGACAAACCCTGGATGAAACAACTCCTTTATTTACCGTATGTTTTACAGCACTTGCAGAAGGTTCAGCGACAGTGGGCATTACTGACTCACCAACAGATATTGAAGTGATCAACAACATGGATGAAGAAATTGATGTTGCAACCAGCGGTGGGCTCGTTAATATCGGACAACAAACTTCAGGGGACGGTTCTGTTTATGTTACCACAGCCTTTGCCACTCCGGGAGAAGAGGTTTGTGTAGAAATCAGAGCAGTTGATCTGCTTGGCCTTTCCGGAATGCAATTCAG
Organism: Bacteroidota bacterium; assembly: GCA_008501835.1. Classification (GTDB taxonomy): domain Bacteria; phylum Bacteroidota; class Bacteroidia; order Chitinophagales; family Saprospiraceae; genus BCD1. The sequence continues at coordinate 436 of QQUB01000685.1, read as the reverse complement.
TGTCAACTGGGACCCTGAAGTGCTCGGATATCAGGGTGCTGAGATCTTCAATTTTTGGGGAGAAGATTTTTCTACCTTCTATGGCATCACAGATTCTGAAGCAGATCAGGGGGCACTGAGATTCTATTACATTTCAGACAACATTGAAGCTGGAATAAGCCTGGCTGAAGACACTCCGCTGTTTGAAGTATGTTTCGAAGTCCTCGCGGATGAAGGAACAGCTGCAGTTGACATCACCAACTACCCCATACCTGTAGAGTTTATCAATCTTGATGCACTGCTAATGGATGTTGGTATTTCCGGCGGTGAAGTTATCATCCTCGATGGAATGTGGCCCGGTGATACAGATATCAATGGCATTGTAAATCAATATGATTTGCTCAACCTGGGTATAGCTTATGGAGCAGAAGGCAATGCCAGAGTTGAAAGCACCGAC
>QQUB01000279.1 GCA_008501835.1 Bacteroidota bacterium | reverse complement strand
CTAACATCACAGATTTAAAGAACGCTCCCTGATGGGTAGGCTCATAGTCATAGTTTTTTATCATCTGGGGCACCCAATTAGGATCAAATACCCAGGCACACCAGGAAATACCTTTTTTATCCATGTTATTGATAATGGCCTCTCTATAGGTTCCATCTTCAATCAGATGTTCTTCACCCTCAAAATAATACCCAAGTTCAGTTGCAATAATAGGATATCGTTCAGCTGCGAATCCAAAGTGCTCCTCCCAGTGTGGCTCTCTTGGAGGGTGACATTTTCCAGGATATGGATGGGTCACATACGCCACACCCTCTCTGGCTATGGGATTAAATTCGACATCACGAAGATCGTAGGCCCAGTTAAAACCTCCTACCAAAGGAATTACAGTATCATCAAATGCATAAATAATATCAATGATGTCTTCAACAATTACCTTCCATTCATCCCAGGTACAATGCCCCAATGTTCCATTATACACGGTCGGTTCATTATAAATCTCATAAAAAGCAACCGTGGAAACACCCTTAAAATGCCTGGCAATCGTCTTCCAGAAATGATAGGTTTCTCTCTTGGTCGTTTCATACATATCATGCTGGTAAATCTCCATTTTCAGGTTTCCGATACTATGCCAGTCAATGATAACATACATTCCAAGTTCTTCACACCATTGAACTGCTTCGTCGAGTAATTTTAGATATGCATTCATACCTCTTTCCCTCAATGCCACAGGATGCACCGGAATTCTCACCAGATTTACCCCCCAGCTTTTAATTACCTCAAAATGAGGTTTACCCCACTTCCCGTCTTTTTCAATTTTATCAGGATCAGCAATGGAAAGTCCCTTAAAGATGACAACCTCTCCTTTTTCATTCACAAATTTATTTTTGTCCACCCTAATGAAATCTAAGGTAGCAGGCTCATCGTCCGGGTAGATCTGGGGCCAGGGTTCATTCCACCAATCAGCTCTTTCGATAGTATTAAAATGATCTTGAGCCACTGAAGGGGTGATAAATAAAAAGGTACTTAAAAGCGTAAATAAGATCTGGTAAATTTTCATGCCTCTTTGGTTATGTTTCGCAACAAACCTAATCATTCAAATAGAGGCCTTTGAGAGGATTATTGTTCAAAAACAGGGGGTAATTGCTCCATTTCCCACTATGATACTTTTACCCCCCGTGCATTATTATTTGTTGTATTTGGAGGGGCTCATTCCAAATTCCTTTTTAAACTGGTCTCTGAAGGATTTCAAGTCATTATACCCAACCAGATAAGTAACATCAGAAACATTATATTGCCCTGACTTCAGAAGATCTGCAGCCCGCTTAAGACGGAAGGAACGGATGATCTTATTTGGAGATTTTCCTGTCAGTGCCTTTAATTTTCGATACAGCTGAATTCTGCTCATCTGCAGGGAAGAAGCCAGTTGATCCACAGAAAAACCACTATCGTCAATGTGTTTGTCAATAATTAGTTTCACCTGTGACAGGAATTTTTCATCCATGGAATTGATGACAATACCAGAAGGGCTAAGGTCAAAATTTTTGGCAAAATGCTGTTTCAGCACACTTCTGCTATCGATAAGGTTTTTGATCCTTGCTTCCAGCAACCGCATATGGAAAGGTTTGGTCACATAATCATCTGCACCGGTTTCGAGACCATCAACTTTAAATACAAGCGAGGTTCTGGCCGTTAATAAAATCACAGGGACGTGACAAGTTTCGATATTTGATTTGATCTTGGAACACATCTCTATACCATCCATTCTCGGCATAGCAATATCTGCCAGGACGAGGTCCGGAGGATCTTTTAAGGCTTTTTCCAGGCCTTCCTGCCCATCCGACGCTTCGGTGATTTTATAGTGGTCCTCGAGGTTTTCCCTGAGGTAATCTCTAACATCCGGATTGTCCTCAACAACCAGTATTTTTGGTTTTGTTGAATCATTTTCTGCCAGAACAACGGGTTTTTCAGCCTCGTCGGAAATACCACGCGCCTCAAGCATTGGTTTGGGAAGTACAAACTCCTTGGTTTCAAGATCTGCATTTTGTCCGGGGTACAATTCTTCTTCGGTGAAATGTGATTTTCCTTTTAATAATCGAATGGTGAAATTTGTTCCCTTACCTTCAGTGCTTTCCACATCGATGGTGCCATAATGTTTTTCGACGATCATCTTGGCCAGGGATAACCCAATTCCAGTGCCTCCTCTTCTGGAGCGGTCCTGATTTTTTTCGACCTGATAAAAACGCTCAAAAATATTTTCCAATTCATTGTGAGGAATACCAATACCACTGTCCGAAACTGTAATTTCCACGAATTGATCTTTTTCTTCAATATGTACCTTTACCTTCCCTCCATCTTTGGTAAACTTCAATGCATTGGAAAGCAGGTTGAAAATGACTTTTTCCAATTGTTCATGATCCACCCAGACAAGAATTAGATCAGGATTGGAAGAAAAAGACAATTCTATATTTCTTTGGACGGCCAGGTATCTGAAAGATAAGGTTATTTCCTTGCCTAGTTCAACAAGGTCCGTTTCAGCTGCATGAAGGTTTAGCAGTCCGGCTTCATTTTTACGAATATCAAGAAATTGATTGATCAGGGTTAGCAGTTTATTGGCATTGTAATACATCCTGGATAACATTCGGTTCATCTTTCGATCAACTCTTTGTTGAAGTAACTGCTCTAAGGGACTGATAATCAACGTTAATGGAGTTCTGAATTCATGGGAAAGATTAGTAAAGAACTGCAATTTCAGCCAATTGACCTCTTCCAGTTTTTCACGATCAATCCGTTCCAGTTCAAGATTGTGTTTGAATTCGGCCCGCATTCGGGTTACTCTTATACCAAAATAGATCATGCCAATGGTTAAAAAGACATAAAAAGTATAAGCCCAACCGGTCAACCAAAATGGAGGTTTGGTCACTAAAAATAATTCAACAGGGTCACTCCAGGTGCCGTCTCCATTAGCTGCTTTCACCTTAAAAACAAAATCATCATACGGCAAATTGGTATAATGAGCCAGTCGGTTACTTGCATCAGTATACACCCAATCCGGATCAAATCCTTCCAGTTGATAAGCGTAATTAATCTTTTTGGGTTCACCAAAATGCAAACCGGTGAACTCAAAGGAAACAACGTTCTCCCGATGACTCAGGGTGACCTCCCGGGTAGAATTTATACTGTTACTCAAAACAACTTTCCCGTTGAATTCCTCACCGATGCCTACTGAACGATTAAACAATTTAAAGTCGGTAATAACAATTTTAGGAGGAATGGTATCCAAAAAAATATTTTCAGGATTAAAACTGGACACTCCGTTGACACCTCCAAAAAGCAACTGCCCTGAAGGTGTTTTAAAACCTGCTTCATCGTGGAAGAAGTTATTCTGCAATCCGTTAAAAGTATCGTAATTCTTTATAGCAAAAGTATCCGCTGCAAAGACAAGACATGAGATCCCCTGTTGAGAGCTCAACCAAATATTTCCATCGTCA
>QQUB01000422.1 GCA_008501835.1 Bacteroidota bacterium | reverse complement strand
GTGTGAATAAAAAGGTGAATGTGGCTTTCATGATTATTATGGTTTAAATGGTTCATGGGGTTCAAAGGGTTCAAGGCTCGCTTTGCTCGCTGTTTCAGGTGGTTTCAAAAAATCAAATATCTCAGTTTACTTACCATGCTTTAACCTCCTTAAACTATTTGAACTCCTTGAACTAACGAAAGAACGACCGGCAGGCAAAACGCCTTCCGGTCGTTGTCATTTCAAAAAATTTAAACTCAGGTTTGCAGGGATTTAATTTTCAGGGACATCAGAGAACTTGTTCATGGGACCTTTTTAATACAAGTCGATCTCGTAGGAATTGCCGTTTACCACAACAATTGCGGAACCATTGCCCTGGAAGATGACTTCAGCTTCAACTGAAAAGTTGTGTCCGGTAGAGCTTTGTCCTGAGATCGTTACATCTGCAGTACCGCTTTGGATTCTGCGGGAGCCTTTGTCGACGCTTAAATTTGTCAGAGACATTTCAACAGTAGAAGTCAATGAGTTTTCATCTCTAACCTTTGAGGTCTGGCTGCCGGAGCGGGAATAATCGCCGTTCAAAACATATTCTGTTCCCAGGATGAGGTTATCGAGATTCCAGGTACTGCTGGAAGCATCGAAAGATTCCATACGGGTAGTTTCATATGATCCCTGGGATTCACGGCCAAAATCAAGGCTTACCGGAATCTCAGCATTGTTGCAATAGACAGTCCATTCCAGGATATTGGTATAAGAAGCAGTGATAAAAACATTATCCCGTGATACCGTAAAAGTGGAATCAAAGGTTACACCACATGGACTTAGGGTCTTTTCAGCATATTTGTCAGCTACTTCAGAAGCGTTTTCCACCTCACTTACCAGACCTTCGGTATTCATTGTCAAAGCTCCTTCGATTACATCAACTGCGTCCTCTTCAGAGATTTCTACCAGATCAGGAGTGTCGTCATTATCGCGGTCACAGGAGGTGGTGAAGGTTACGATGAACATCAGAGCGATAAGTCCAAAAGATTTCAAAAGGGTTGTCAAAACTTCAGATTTTTGAATTTGCGTTTTCATGATTTCAATTAATGTTTTAGATGAATGAATTTTGTTTCGAATTGTTGACACAAAACAAGGGGCTTTTCCTTTTCCATGAAAATTTTTTCAATGAATGGTCCTGCTTTTTCAATAATCGGTTCGACAGACTTTCTTATCGGGAATTATCAGGTGGCCATTTCAACCAATTTTCGAAAAAAAGTATCAACTTTGCACCATGGATAGACAGATACACAACTGGTGGAGTCCTAATCTTCACAAACATATGGATATTGCCGTATACGGCCATTATGGATTTGCCTTGCTGCTCATCCCAACAGCAGCAGCTGATTTTCTGGAATACGAACGTTTCTTACTGATCGAATCGATCCGTCGCCATATTGAAGGCGGAAAGGTTAAAGTCTTTTCTATTAATAGTATCAATAGCGAAAGCTGGCTCAACAACCATATGCATCCGCGGGATAAATCGATCCGCCACCAGCAATTCAACTCCTATGTCTTCCACGAGGTAGTTCCTTTTATCCGTACACATACCAGCCAGGAAACTCCTATCATCACCTGTGGTGCCTCATTGGGTGCACTACATGCGGCCAATCTGTTCTTCAAAAGACCCGATCTGTTCGAGGGTGTAATCGCGATGAGCGGAGATTACAACCTAAGCACCTACACCAAGGGGTACCATGACGAGGATGTTTATTTCAATTCTCCAGAGCAATACATGGCCAACCTGGATGACCAGCATTTCCTGCCAATGCTGCAATCCAAGAAACATATTCATTTCCTGACCGGCTCCGGTGATTACGAAAATCCGGAAGCGGCTCGCCGGATGTCAGGCATACTACACGGCAAAGGCATCCCACATGAGCTGGATGTTTGGGGTCCGGACATGAAGCATGACTGGCCTACGTGGCGGGATATGCTTCCTTATTATCTGGATACGAGGTTTTGAGTGGGGTTGCTGGTTGGTTTAATAACTTTATTATTCGATACCTTGCCTGCTGCCGCAGTAAGGCAGGTTCAGTGTTCAATATTCTGCGGTTCCGTTATGCTCTGCGGGATTATTCTTTTTGAAAAAAGAAGGAAGAAATTAAAAGTTTCAAAGTTGAATCACGGGGCAGAATTTCGAATAATGAATATCGAACACCGAATAATGAAGTGGGGAGGGAGTGAGTTGGTTTAACCGCCTTAGGTGCCAGGAAGCGCGGGGTTCGCAAAGAATTCACACCTTTTTCTCTTATTCCCTTGTTCCCTTGCTATTTCACCTTCCAAGGTGGATCAAGCCTGTTCTCCCCCGCAAAATACAGCACGATCATATGCCCATCCGGATCTTTAAGCCTTGCTTCCCGCCATAACCACATCTGATCGACGGGATCGTGTTCAAAAGAAAGGCCTTCAGCCTTGAGTCTGCTTACTTCCTCGTCGAGGTTGTCACATTCGAAATAGATTTGAACCCCCTCTCCTCCGGAAGCGAGGGCTTCACTGTGATGAAGAGAAAAAGTCGACTCACCGTCCGGACAGACGAAACGAGCGTAGCGGGGACTGGAATCCACGATGAGTTCTAACCCAAGTTTTTGATAAAAAGGAACTGCTCTATGCAAGTTCGTGGAAGGAATAGTGATTTGATTTAAGTTCATGAGAAAAGAGGTTTTGGTTACGAAAAGTCACGTTGAATAACTGACCATTGTTATAAATGGTCATCTTGAAATCAGCTGCCAGGGGAGTATCATCCGTCGGGAACCAGAAATCCTTTTTGTTGGTATTGACTATGATGAATAACCCACGTTCATCTCCCATGGCACAAAAACGTTCTGTTGAGCCCGAATAAACCGAAATGCCCATCTCCGATTGAAGGTGATCGTGAAGCGGCACAATATCCTCCACGGGCAATCCAATCTCACTGATCTCAACAACACTGTCCGCCGTGAATGGTGTTATCTCCTGGAAACCCAGGTTTCGGCGGGCGATAAATTCAACGATGTTCCTGTCTTTATCATAAAAATAAATGGCCCGTGCATTCCAGTTTTCAAATGGAATAATCTCTTCATTTTCGTAATCGAGAATTTCCACTCTTTCCCTGAGCCATTGCAAGGCTTCAGCTTCCTGGAAGGAAGGAATATTGAAGGCAAAATGATAGGGAGTGGATTCGTTTGCTGCTTCAAATCGCATGACGGAATTACCGATTTGAAACTCAGCGTACTCTCTTTCTCTTTTAAGTAGTTTAAATCCTAAAGTTTTCTGATAAAAATTGATTTGATCTTTTAAGTTTGAAGTGGACAGAGTTAGTTTTTTGATTTTCATGGCAACAGGTTTTGGCAGGTGAGTGAAAAGAGGCTGTCTCAAAAATGAATACTCCCCTCATTCGGGAAATACTGTTCATAACACGCAGGTCTCTCAGATTTTCGCAGATATTTTGTGTTTCAGTATCTATTTCTGATAAAAGTAGGGGAACCATTCCTCTGGATAAAATCCATGGAGGCTCCTTAGTTCACCTGCGTTATCTACGTTATCTGCGCGAAACTCACTTCTGAAACAGCCTCAGTTGGTGTTCAATTTACAGTTCTTTTTTACAGAGGTAGAAATCTACTTTTTCGTACTCTGTATTCGCGTTTCTTTCATTCATTTCCACCAGCGTCTTTGGCGGAGGTACAATTACTTTTTCTCCTTTTTTCCAATCCAGCGGCATAGCCACTTTGTGCTCATCAGAAACCTGGAGTGCTTCAAGTACTCTCAGAATTTCATCCATATTACGTCCGACATTCAGCGGGTAGTACATGATCAATCTGATCTTTTTACTTGGATCGATAAAGAATACCGCACGGACAGCAGCAGTCTCACTTTCGTTTGGCTGTAACATTCCGTAGAGTTTGGAAACTTTCATATCGATATCCGCGATGATCGGAAAATCAAAGTAAACTCCTGTATTCTTATGTACGTTGTCAACCCATGCGAGGTGAGCATGTATGCTGTCTATGCTCAACCCCATGAGTTCTGTATTCAAGGCATCAAATTCACTTTTTCTGACCGCGAATCCACTCATCTCTGTGGTACAAACAGGGGTAAAGTCCGCCGGGTGAGAAAACAATACCAGCCATTTGTCCTTGGCATAGTCCGAGAATTTGATGGTTCCTTTTGTGGTTACTGCAGTGAAATCAGGCGCCTGATCTCCAATACGTGGCATTGTGTTAACTACCATTTCTTGATCTTCCATGTTACTTTTTTGTGTTAAAAAATTAATAATGGCCGGAAGTCGGTTGAATGGAAATCAATCGACTTTCCGTTTGGGTGTTGGCTGGCCTGATATTAGTTTATAAGTCGGTTACGTGTTTCGAGTTACAGTTTGAGCTGATCTAACTCGAAACCCGTAACCCGAAACTCGTAACCTAAGCCCTTACCCTACGTAAGAACGCAGCATCCAGACTTCTTTTTCTTGTTCCTTGATATAATCGCTGACCATGGAAACAGTTCCCTCATCGTCAGCTTCAGCTGCACTTTTGAGGATCTCACGCTCGAGAGCGATAAGTGTTCCAAGGTTATCGATTACGGTTGCTACAGTTTCTTTGGCTGTGGATAACCCTTTGGCTTCTTTGATTTTTGATGCATTCAAATAGTCAGAGAAGGTGTGCAAGGGCTGTCCTTCCAGGGTTAAAATTCGTTCGGCGATTTCATCGATGGAGGCATTGGCTGCGTCGTATAATTCCTCAAACTTCACATGCAGTTCAAAAAAACTGGGACCTGTAATGTTCCAGTGAAAGGCACGCAAATTTTGATAATACAACTGATAGTTGGCAAGCAAATCATTCAATTGTGTAACCAATTCGTCTGCTTTTACCTGGTTTATTCCAATGGTGTTTTGCATTTTTTCAATTAATTTTTGTGTGTTAAAAAAGTGTCGGGTCAATCGGGTCCGTTGTATTTATACTACAAATGTACACCCCACCTGTTTATAAATCAAATTGATTGTTTCTATGCTAGTATAGGTAAAATTTATACCTTGTGGTTTCGGATTTCACCTACCCAAAAGCACAAAAGAATGGAGAAGGTTTTCGAAAAAAACAGGAAAAGAAAGAAGGGAAAATTCACTCGGTAAATATAACATTACATCTAAAGAAAATTGTGTGATTTATATCATATTCGCAATACAAATACCCCAAACTTTTAAGACATTTTTTAACATAATTAAACAATCGGCAATGACCATCCAACAACTGGAATATATCGTAGCTCTCGATAATTACCGTCATTTTGTAAAAGCAGCGGAGCACTGTTTTGTCACTCAACCCACGCTCAGTATGCAGGTAAAAAAACTGGAAGAAGAATTCGGTGTACAGATTTTCGACAGGTCGAAAAAGACTCTTGTTCCCACGAGTGCCGGAGAGAAGATACTGCTCAAGGCAAGGCAAATTATCCGTGAGGTAAAACAATTGACGGAATTAGTTTCAAACCAGATGCAAAGCATGGAAGGAAGTTTTCGTCTTGGAGTAATTCCTACCCTGGCGCCTTACCTGCTCCCAAAGTTTCTGCCAAAATTTGCGGCTTCCTATCCTCAAACCAGACTGATCATTCACGAACAACAAACATCCGACATCATCGCCGGCTTGAAAAATGACCTGCTTGATATTGGCCTGCTGGTTACCCCGGTTTTGGAAAGTGATATCCGGGAAATCCCCCTGTTCAATGAACCATTCCTGGCATTCTTCCCCAATGACTATCCTCTAGAAAATAAAGAAACGATCAGTCCAAAAAATCTTGACCTGGATAACCTGCTCGTCCTGACCGACGGTCATTGTTTCCGGGATCAAACATTGAATATCTGTGGTCATTCCGGTCAAACCCAAAAACTGAATTTTGATTATCAAAGCGGATCCATTGAAGCAATGGTCAACCTGGTCAAGGAAGGAGTTGGTTACACCCTTATTCCTGAGCTTGCAGTTAACCAATGTTACCTCACCGGTCAGGTGAAAAGGTTCGATGCTCCGGAACCTGTCAGAGAAGTGAGCCTCGTTGTCCACAAAAGTTTTTCCAAGGAAGCATTGATCGATTCGGTTCGAAAAGAGATCCTGGCCAATATCCCTCAGGAGATGCTTTCCCAAAAACGATATGTGAGGGTGAATTGGAGGTAGGGAGGACAGTTTTCAGTCTTCAGTCTTCAGTCTTCAGTCGGCAGTTAGCAGAGGGGTTTGGGTGAGGAGTTTGCAGTCAGCCTTCAGTCTATAGTCAATCATTTTTTGCTACCTTTCTAACAACAAAAACCCTGATTCTCCATTAGAATATTAACATGATTTATCGAAGGTTAAAATACTGGTTAGCAACATGGCTTATGCCTGTTTTGCTGTTTTGGTCCATTGCCATGACAGCTCAGTCTCCAGCCAATTATACCCTACAGGTTCTCGCCCCTTCTGAATCAGCAGATTTTGTCGATAAGTTAGATTACAAAAAAGAACTGCCGGACTCCCTTGCTGTTTTTGCAGAAGTGCGAAATCTCGTGAATATTCTCAGAGCAGCATCCTACCTGGAAGCCTCAGCCGATTCACTGCTTTTCCGGGACAGCCTTGCTTATGTTTTTCTCCATGTTGGCCCTCAGTATGAATGGGCGAAATTATCTGATGGCAATGTTGGGGAGCTTTGGCTAAACCAGGTAGGCTTTCGCCAGAAGAATTACCGGAATAAATTATTCTCCATTCCCGAAACCACTCAACTGCTTGACGACCTGCTCATTTTTGCCGAAAACCACGGCTATCCATTCGCGAAGGTTCGACTGGACAGCGTAACTGCTTCCGACGGTGTAATCACTGCCCGGCTTTTCCTGGAACAAAAGGCCTACATTCAATTCGACAAAATCCAACTTAAGGGAGACGCCAATATTTCTGAGCAATATCTCACTTTTTATCTTGGGCTAAAACAAGGAGCGCCTTATGACAAAGAAAAAATATTACAGATCAAAAATCGTCTGCAGGAATTGCCCTTTATCAGGCTAAAAAAGGATCCTGTCGTAAGCTTTCTGAACGGGTTTGCCACCGTACATCTGGAACTCGAAAAGAAAAATGCCAGCCGCTTTGACTTCCTCATTGGGGTATTACCGAATAAAAGACAGAAAGGCAAAGTCCTGATCAACGGAAACCTGGAAGCAGCCTTTCACAACCAGTTTGGGAAGGCAGAACAGATTTACCTGCAATTTGAACAATTGCGGCCACAAACACAGCAGGTAGAGGTTGCCTTTAATTACCCCTACTTGTTTAAACTGCCTTTTGGCGCCGACTTCAATTTCCAGTTGTACCGCCGCGACACCAACTTCATTGATATCAAATACGAAGCTGGTGCTCAGTATTATTTTGGTGGCAGTAATTATCTGAAAGCTTTTGGAGGAAGGCACATTTCCAACCTGTTATCTGTTGATACCTTAAAAATTTCAACCACTGGGCAACTACCGGATACCCTCGACATCAGCCGAACCAATTTCGGGATAGAATACACTTTTGAAAAACTGGATTATCGCTTCAATCCACGAAGTGGTTTTGCCTCCCGCCTGCGAGCCAGTGCCGGCCTGAGGGACCTACGTCGTAACAACCTCATCGAAAATGCAGGTCTTGGGGGATTATACGATGATCTGGATAACCGGGCTTTTCAATATAGAATTGAAGCGCAGGCAGCCTATTATTTACCCATAGGACAAACAGGTACTATCAAAGCAGGAGTAACTGCCGCATTGCTGTTATCTGATGAAAAGTTGCTGGCCAATGAACAATACCGGATTGGTGGCAATAGATTATTACGGGGTTTTGATGAGGAATCCGTTTTCGCAACCAATTACCTCGTTTCGACGTTGGAATATCGGCTGCTGCTGAACCAAAATGGTTATATCTATGTTTTTGGGGACCTAGCACGAGTAGATGAAGAGACCGTTCAAAACGTGGAGGAGACCATTAGTCTACCCTATGGATTTGGAGCGGGATTGACCTTTGAGACCAAAGCCGGTATTTTTGGCATCAGCCTGGCCTACGGGAGCCGGAAAGGAAACCCGATCGATTTTGGGGAACCAAAGGTTCACTTTGGTTTTGTGAGTTTGTTTTAAAGATACTTTAGGATTCATGCAAATAAAAAGAACAGCCCAACTGGAAGGACATAAGTCTTCCGTTTATGCACTGGAACAAGGACCGGAACCACATTTGATTTTTTCAGGAGGTTCCGATAATCTGATCGTTGAATGGAATCTCGAGTCCCACGTCAAAAGCCGGTTGCTGGCCAGAATGCCGGAACGGATCTTTGCTTTGAAATACGTGGAAGAAAAACATTTGCTACTCGCTGGCAGCTACACCGGGGGCATCCATGTCATCGACCTGAAGCAGGGAAAAGAAATCCAAATACTTCAGCACCACCGATCTATCATTTTTGAGATGGCAATTTTGCCGGACCGTTCAGGTTTTATTGTCCTTTCCGGAGATGGCAGTTTTTCAATTTGGAAAATGGAGGATCTTTCCTTGATTTCCACTCATGGAATAGGACCATTCAAACTGCGCTCCCTCGATTTCCACCCTGATGGTCATGAAATGGCATTGGGCAGTGAAGATGGATATATCCGCATTTTTGATGTTGAGCATTTCAGTGAAAAACAAAAACTTGAGGGCCACTTCAAGGGCTTTTCCGTCAATGCAGTTCGATATATCGATAAAGGTAAACGACTGATATCGGGTTCCCGGGATGCTTATCTGGTGGAATGGGATGTTTCAAATAACTATAGCTTTAGCAAAGGTTTTCAACCACATGTTTATGCGATTTACGGCATTGCTTCAAGTCCCGACGGCAAGTACCTGGCTTCCGGAAGTCGGGATAAAACCGTGAAGATTTGGGATGCAGAAAATCTGAAGTTGCTGACTACCATAAAAGGTCAGGATATGCAGGCCCATTCCAAATCCGTTAACAAGATCCTCTGGAGTGACTTCAATGCTCAACTCATCACTACCGGAGATGACAGATCGGTGAAAGCATGGGAAATAAAAAATGATCAGGAATAATTAAATTTTATTCCAGCCAGAACAAATTACCCTTGTGCCCTTTGCGCTTCTTCGCGTACTTCGCGGTTAAAAAAATTTAATATGGTCGTAATTCCTGACAGATTATTCAACGAACCTTTCATTAAGCTGATACACCGCAGCAGACAACAGGTAATTTTGGAAAAGGAGCTATCCTCTTCCATTTTCGAAAGGCAGAGTTATGTGTCCATGTATGGCATTTCCATAGTCATGCAGGGCCAGCAACGAATCCTTGAAGACTCCGGGAAGATTTTGACAATTAACCCCGGTGAAATAGGAATCATCAGAAAGGGCTTATATACTGTAACGGATATCTTGCCAAAAGAAAAGAACTTTCAATCCTATCATATTTTTTTGTCGGAGCAAGCCTTAAGAGAGGTATTAAACACCTATGGCATTTCGTCAAACCAGGAGAACGGTCAGGGCTTATTAAAATTTCAGGCACCGGATCTCATTAAGGAATACTTTATTTTTCTCAAAACCATAAATCCTGCTACTGCCTATTCTTACCAAATTTTCACTTTGAAAATAATGGAATTCTTCGGCCTGCTCATCAATGAAAACCCTTCTGTTGCCAAGCAGCTCGCCGGACTATTACATCAACCTTTTAAAAACCTGCAGGCTTTCATGGAGGATCATTTTTCCAAACCATTATCCATAAAAGATTATGCATCCCTAACTGGCCGGAGTGAATCGACTTTCAGACGGGAATTCAAATTAAAATACGGAATTGCTCCCCGAAAATGGATCATCAATAAAAGAATGGAAATGGCAAAAAAATTACTAGAAGATGCGGACTTCAATGTCAATGAAGTCGCCATGGAGGTAGGCTATGACAATGTTTCCCACTTTATCAAAGCCTACAAAAATGTATTTGGTGAAACTCCAGGCAATCATCAGTTGACAGACCCAACCATCCTGTCCTGAAATTTTTGACCGAAAATCAGTATTCTGCCTGTTTTCCGGCAATGCCTCCCTGGTCAGGAGGTTAATTTTGGCCATTATTCATCAAAAATTTTGAATCATGCAGTACGAAAAAAGGAAAGTGGCCTTCATTGGTCTTGGCATAATGGGTAGCCGGATGGCTATGAATTTATTGAAAAATGGAATAGGTCTGGTTGTTTATAACCGATCGAAAGAGCCAGGGGAATTATTAAAAAGTGCAGGAGCAACTTTGGCTAATTCTGTAAAAGAGGCTGTAGACGGAGCAGATATAGTTTTTAGTATGTTGTCAACGCCGGAAGTAGTGAAACAGGTCATGTTATCAGAAGGCGGCGGACTGGCTAATATGAAAAAAGGAGCTGTTTGGATTGACTGCTCAACGGTCAACCCTTCTTTCAGTCTGGAATCAAAAACTGCTTCAGAAAAGTACGGTGTTGAGTTTCTGGATGCTCCGGTAGCCGGGACCAAACCACATGCTGAAAATGCCCAGCTCACCTTTTTCGTTGGAGGTCCTGAAACATTGGTTGAAAGCGTTCGTCCACTCATGGATTTCATGGGACAAAAGGTCCTGCACATCGGTCCTCTCGGCAAGGGCGCCTCCTTCAAAATGCTCGTCAATGCCATGCTGGCTCAATCGATGATCATTTTCTCGGAAACCATCTTGCTCGGAGAGAAAATGGGGATCGACAAAGACTTTCTATTGAATACTATCCCTAACCTGGTTGTCTCAGCACCTTTCACCAAATTCAAGGCTGAAATGATTCGCAATGAAAAATACGACGTACAGTTCCCGCTCGAATGGATGCACAAAGATTTACACCTGGCGGCTTTGACTGCATACGAAAATGACCAGCCGCTTTATCTGGTGAATATCGCAAAGGAATTGTTTGCCGACGCAAAAAAATCCGGCATGGGAAGACTTGATTTTGCGGCCATACATGACTACCTGGAAAAGAAAAAATAAGTGCGACCAACTAAAATGTATTATCTTTCAGGGCGAAAAACAAAAAATCAAAGATCGGATATGAAAATTAGAATTTTGATCCCTGTATTGTTTGCCTTTATCAGTCTGGCCTCCAAATGTGAAGAGGAGGGAAAACTGGACATGTTTTGTCAGCAATGGGAATTTGTCTCCTCAAAGGATCCCTATCAGGGAGGTACAATTTCGGAAGCAGATCCGGCTAACAAGCAATTTCGGGTTTTTAAAAAAGACGGCTCTTATCGTGAGTTCGACAATGACAATGATGCTACTGGAATTTGGGCCTTCAATCAAGATTCCACCAAAATAGGCACTGTCATTGAAACTCAAAATGGTCAACCTACCGGCAACCCTTTGGAGATTACCGATCATCGTTGGGAAATTCGTGACCTGACTTCTACGAAGCTTGTCCTTGCAATTCAAGGCAGACATGGGTTTGTAGAGCATACCTATAAGTCGGTCAAATAATTGAAACTGGTTGCCGTTTTTTTCGTTTCTTGCAAACAGCAACTTTAATGCTTTAATTTATGAATCTCGTATTTACCATATTGGCGCTGGTGGCATTTTGGGCTGCAATCAGAATCTTTTTCCAGATTGTGCGGTCAAGACAATGCCTCGATGACAGAACCATCAGGGATTATCTTTCCGGCAAGTATCAGCAAGGCTCTGAAGACAGCAGAAGGGTTACCTCCCACCTCGGCAACTGCCAAAAATGCAGGGACAGGTTAACCAACTTTGATTTTGAAGAATACGCCAAAAAAGTACTGGAAGAGGAAGATTAAAATAGGCCAATGACATTTTGTGTTTTATAATACAATCTTTGCATCTTTGTTGCTTGAGAACTGTTTCAAAAACAACCGTCAAATAGGAGAATAACTCCTTTAATTCAACAAAATATAGAACCTGCCTGCAGCAGGCAGGCACAGATCAAACTGATTTAACCGATAATAACTGATCTGAATGTCTAAATTTGGAGAAATTCTTCCGATTCATTTTTTTGGCAGTCTCAAATTTGAACACATAAAAAAATACGTAGTCGCGCAATTCATGGGAAAGATCATTTCGTTATTAAATCATAAAGGAGGTGTTGGAAAAACAACCTGTACCATCAATATCGGAGCAGGCCTGGTAGAGCTTGGAAAAAAGGTTTTATTGATCGATCTGGATCCACAGGCGAATTTATCGCTGTCATTGGGTGCCCCCCGGTTACCGAATACCATTTACGAGGCCATCCGCGGAGAATCAGAACTGGAACCTTATACAATCAAAAATGGTTTGGATATAATAACCTCTACCCTCGACCTGTCAGGTGCTGAAATGGAACTGATCAACGAGGCTGGAAGAGAGTATATCCTAAGGGAATTGTTTGAACCGGTAAGAAACAACTACGATTTCATTTTAATTGATTGCCCTCCGTCGTTGGGGTTATTGACATTAAATGCCCTGACCAGCAGCGATACGGTCATTATTCCCTTGCAAACAGAATTCCTGGCCTTACAGGGACTGGCCAAGATCAAACAGGTCATCCAGAAAGTCAGGTTACGACTGAACAAACAATTGGAAATCGGTGGAGTTATTGCCACTATGTACGACAGTAGAAAAGTTTTGAACAGGGATGTGGTTGAGACCATCAAAAAGTATTTTGGTGAACTCGTTTTTGACACCTACATCCGCGATAATGTAACCCTTGCAGAGGCCCCGGCCAAAAGACAGGATATTTTTGTTTACGGTCCGAAAAGTATCGGTGCAGATGACTTCCTGAATTTGAGTAAGGAATTTTTAAATAGATTTGAACGTTAAAACCGTAGGCCGTCTACCGTGGGCCGTCTACCGTAACCAGCAACCAGAGCATGGGAAAAAAAAGATTTTCAGAGGGCTTTGACAGTCTGTTTGGGGACGACTTCTTCAAGGAAGAGGAGGAGCAGTCCAAAGAGCAAAAGACTGAAACAGCGACAGCCAAACCCAAGGCTGCTGCCCGGAGAAAGTCTGGCTCGTCCAAAAAATTTGCTGACGGTCTGGAATCATTGCTGACGGAAGCTTTCGAAGAGGAAATTCAGGATCAGCTCGCCGGGAAAAAAGGCAAATCCCCTTCTGCTACAGAGCGCAAATCCTTTGGTGGTCTGGATTCTTTGATCCGCAGCACCATCGATCCCAAAACGATTCGTAAATCAAGCAAGGATACCCGTAGACTCACCATCCTGCTGGAATCTGAACAGGTGGAACAACTCAAGAAAATTGCCAAACTGGAAAAAACTTACCTGAAATATATGATCCGCGATATTGTAGCGGAATATCTGAAAGAAAAGGAAAAATAATCCTTCCTTGAGTTTTGGCCACATCTCCTGGAACCAATTTTACTTCATGTGTGTTCGAGGGGTAGTCAAAATTAAACTGAAAAAACTAATACCATGTCACAAGACTACCTGGAAAAGAACAAGGACTCCTGGAACAAAAGAACAGCAGTCCACCTGGAATCTGATTTTTACGAAAATGAAGCCTTCCTTAAGGGGAAGAATCCTTTGGATGATATCGTTATGAATATGCTGGGCGATATTAAAGGCAAAACTGTACTGCACCTCCAATGTCACTTTGGACAAGACACGCTGCAAATGGCCCGCATGGGTGCAAAAGTTACCGGTGTGGACCTTTCCGACAAAGCCATCGAAGCCGCACGGAATATAAATGATCAAATGGG
>QQUB01000882.1 GCA_008501835.1 Bacteroidota bacterium | reverse complement strand
GTAGTGGTATTTACAGGAAATACATAGGCGTATTTCTTATATTCATTGGCTACTGTATTGACATTTGAGGCACTTAGCGGAATAAATGCCATTGACCAGTAATTTTGACCATTAAGGGTAGAAGAATAGGTGTTGCCATTTTGCGACCATACACTTCCGCTTGGTGCATAAACCACGAAATCAGCTCCATTGTGGGCATTTGTTATGATCATCATTTCATCAACTATCTCCACCGAACCTTCATTTATGGTTATCTCTGCCACATCAGTCATCCCCTTGGAAAAATATAAAAACGGCATACCAATCCCCGTTGTAACCTGCATATTATGATCTGCATTACTCCAATCCATCGTGACCGTCCAATCCGAAAAATCAGCCACATTCACTGCTGAGGCATTGAGCCCGGAAACTCCAACGATAACAGGTTGAATATCATCAATTACTCCCCAGGGCATATAAGTGACCACCAGGCCTTCATTCACCGTTTTCAGGGTGTAAGGGTAATTAAATAAATTATCGGCATGATTATTTTTTATTTTTGCAGACCACCAGTCGTTGGTAGGAACAGGCTTATTGGCGGCTGCTCCAGTGGTAAATGGAGTTCCGGAGGGAAAAGTATTTCTTCCGGCTTCGTCCACCCCCGGAAATTGGGTGATATAACTGCCGGATCCAACATCAATAATTTGTGCAAAAGAGACCTGAGAAAATTCTAAAAAAAATAGAAAAACAAGATTGATTTTCAACAAGGACAACAGCAGATTTTTCATAATAAGGTTTTGAGTAGAGCATCCTTGCAATAACCCAACCTTTAGCACCCGATCAAGTTAATTCCTTCATTTTTAGAAGGTTAGAACACTTTGAATAATGTCAAAAAATCAGTTAAAAACTGTGTCATTTTTAACAATCCTCAATATCGGATAACAAAAATCCACATGAAAATTTCTTGCTACGACAATATTACTACAGGTAAAATTTAGTTTAATTCATAAATGTTAAATTTGACCTTTAGAAAATCTGAAGTTTATGAGCAATCCAAGAATAGTATGCATGGGCGATAGTCTGACTGAAGGATACATGATGGACCTGAGTCAGCGATGGAGCGAATGGCTGAAAAAATCCCTGGGCATTGAAATCATCAATAGCGGAATCTCCGGAGATACTACCGGCGGGATGCTGTCGAGATTCAAACCAATGGTAATAGATCATGAGCCTAGCCATGTCATCATTATGGGGGGCACCAATGATGTTTCCCTCAATATTCCTGACGAACAGATCCTGGCCAATATCTATGCCATGACACGGCAGGCCAAGCATTACGGTATTCAATCCATTATCGGTATCCCTACGCCCTACTTCTATGAGGATACTCCCATGGGAAAAAGTTTTTTTCTGGAATCCCAAAGGTTAAGTGAACGGATTGCCGGTTATTCGGACAAGCTCAGGGAATTTGTCAAAGAGGATGGCCAGCCCGTCATTGATTTTTCAAAAGGGCTGACACCTGATTTGTTTTTGGAGGACGGGGTGCATCCAAGTGAAAAGGGGCATGCCGCAATGGCAGAAACAGCCCAGGCAGCATTGGTTGAGATTTTGAAATTGAATATTTAGTATGTAAAACCACTGTGCAGCAACAGGTTTCCTCATTATGAGTTGCAGTTTGAATGATCCGGGTTGGGATTTAAACTATTGGACATGGACCTTTGATGTACCTCGCTGGCGTCTAATTAGTAAGAACATCCGAAAGGGACTCCCTAATTTTGGTCATTCTTCCAGGCGGGAAGCCCTCATATGGCGTACCTAGGGCACTTTTTTTCTCTTTAGCAGGCTAAATTTACCCATAATTGGTCTCTACGAGACTTTTTAGTCCCAGCGGGACCGAATATAGGTAAAAACTAACCGCAAGAATATCTTAAGTGCCGTAGGTACGTCATGTGTTTTTACTAATTTGACGCCAATCTCGCCAGCGGGGTACATCTCAATTCCAAAGGACTTTTCTCTCATTTCTCCTTTTATGTCCAGCAGTATGACACTTAATTGAACAATCTCATTCTGAATATGAACTACCTTACCCAGGCTCGTCACTCATGTAAAAAACGATCTTGCCTCCATTGGCAATGTCGGAATGATTTAGACTGGTTCCTTCTACAATTTGTCCATTCACCTCTACCCTATCTACATAAACATTCTCCTTGCTATGATTCTCTACAACTATGGTTAATGTTTTTCCATTGACAAGAGAAATCTCGGCATTTTGTACCAATGGACTTCCCAAAGCATATTCATCCGATCCCGGAAGTACCGGGTAGAAGCCCAACGCACTGAAAATATACCACGCACTCATTTGACCCGCATCATCATTCCCGCATAATCCATCCACTCCCGGACCATACATCGTATCCATAATCATTCTTACACGCTCCTGGGTTTTCCAGGGCTTTCCAGTCCAATTGTACAGATATGGAATGTGATGCCCCGGTTCATTACCGTGAACATAATTCCCGATGATCCCGTCACGGGTAATATCCTCGTTTTTTTCGATGTACTTATCCTGGATCTCTGTAGTAAAAATTCGATCCAGATGATTGGCAAAGGAATCCTTGCCACCCATCATTTCAATCATGGCATCTACATCCTGGGGAACGTACAACCCATAATTCCAGGCATTTCCTTCAATGAAACCTTGTCCATGGGTATCCAATGGATCAAAAGGTTCCCGCCAGGAGCCATCCATGTTTTTGGGCCGCATATATCCGGTCTTTTCATCATATACATTTACATAAAAGCCAGCTCGTTTTTGATAATCCTCTTTAGCTTTTTCATCTCCTGCCATTTCTGCAATTTGAGCAATACACCAATCGTCATAAGCAAATTCCAGGGTCTTCGAAACCGATGAACCGCTTTTATCTTCCGGCACATAGCCCATCGACATATAGCTATCCAATCCATCAAAATAGGATAAAGTAGAGCTGCTCACACAAGCCTGTAATGCTCTATCCGGATCGACATCTGTGGTTCCCTTCACCATAGCATCCGCAATAACAGATACGGAGTGGTAACCAATCATACACCAATTCTCATTGGCATAATGACTCCACACCGGCAGCATTTTGTGCACACTCTCATCATGATGGGCCAGCATGGATTTGATCATATCATTATTTCGTTCAGGCTGAAGGATATTGAACAATGGATGCAAGGCACGGTAGGTATCCCAAAGCGAGAAAATGGTATAATTAGTGAAACCTTCCGATTGGTGAATATTCTGGTCCAGTCCACGGTATTGACCGTCTACGTCCTCATAAATAATGGGCCCCAGCATCGTATGATACAATGCTGTGTAAAAAGTCGTTCTTTGAGCATCGGTTTCAAACGATGCTTTCAGTTTGGAAAGCTCATTATTCCATTCATGGCGGGCATTTTCCTTCACTTTATCAAAATCCCAATCAGGAATTTCCGCTTCCAGGTTTTTCAAAGCTCCTGCCGCACTCACTGGTGAAAGAGCAAATTTAATCTTGATCTGTTCCCCTTCTTCTGTTTTAAAATCAAACCAGGCTCGCAGATCTTTTCCAGCCATTTCCGGAAAGTTCTTCGTCTCATCAAACCTGCGGTAAAAGCCATTGTATTTTACATCATCATATTTTTTATGACCATATTGAAAAAACGGCTTGGAAAACTGCATGGCAAAAAAGACTTTCTTTGTTCTTGCCCAACCTTTGGTTTGACGATAACCGGTCACCAGGGAATCGTTTTCCACTCTAACAAAAGTCCAAATGTTCTTGCCATCGTAATTGTAAATATTGGAAATGAGATCCAGGATTATGTGGCTGCTGTCTGATTTTGGGAAGGTGTATTGGTGGAAGCCTACCCTTTCTGTCGCAGTCAGCTCTGCTTTGATGCCGTAATCGTCCAACAAAACCTGATAATACCCGGGGGCAGCTTTTTCATTATCATGCGAAAATTGTGAATGAAATCCACTGCCCGGGTTGTCAGCCTGGCCTGGTTCGAGTTTTAAAGTTCCGGTTGTTGGCATGACGAGAAAATCTCCAAGATCGGAATGACCGGTCCCGCTGAAATGGGTGTGGCTAAAGCCAAAAATGGTAGAATCCTCGTATTGATAGCCGGAGCAATAGCGGTAAGTTTCCCGATTATAGGCACCATCGATAAAAAGTGGTTCCTGATTGGTTTCCGGGCTGAGTTGCACCATTCCGAAAGGGACGGTGGCTCCGGGGAAAGTATGTCCCATGTTTTTGGTACCGATAAAGGGATTCACAAAACTTGTGTAATCAAAATCAGGTTCCACTTTTGATGGTACACCTTTTTCACATCCGGCCAAAAGGAAAATGGCAATCAGCCAAAACAAGGTTTTTTGCATGATGTTATTTTTAAAATACTTCATCTGATCAAAGTTTAAAGAATTGTATCATTCCCGCAGCAGGGACTTCAAATACCTTAACTCCTGGTTTAACAGTCATTCCTCCAGTAGCTGATTCATTTCCCATACAGTCTACTATCCGAAAAGCGTAATACCCTTTCTCTCCTGAAAAGTCAATGATTATTTTCTCTGTAGTTTTCCCGTTGACAATATCAAAGGCGGGTTGGGTCGAAAGATCAACAGCAACCAACCTGTCCTCAAAAAGGGTGGTTATAGATTTTCTGTCATTTTTCCCCACCAAAACAGGATAGTTCAATAACGGATTTTGTGGAAAAAATTCTCCTTCCAGTAACACATCTCGATTCTTCACCCAATAATCCGTATAAAACTGAATCATTTTAAAATGTTGATCGGGAATATCTTCGAGTCGGACTGAAATTTGTGGTACGGAGTACAGGACGTTGATCAGCTGGAGGGCTGCAAATTGAACAGGTTCGTCGTAGTGCCACATCAGCATATCCGAGTGAACGGCACTTTCACCGGCGAGCAATCTCACATCTGTAGTCCTCACCCTGTTCACCAGAGCTACATTTGGGCAATCAGCCGCCCGGAGCATATTCCCGTATTTACGCATTAATGGACCAATATATGGCTGCCGGAATTCTACCATTATATCCGGTTTGATTTTTCGAAGCGCTATCATGAGATCGGTCATCAAACGATCCGTCGCCAGGTTGACGGAAGCATAATCACGACCATTTTCAGCAGTAAGCTCTGTTTCATCATTGGCGCGAAACCTTCCCAGAAAATCCAGTTTAAATCCATCCAGGTCCCAATCTTCGACTGCCTTGACATAAGTATTGATAATGAATTCCCGAACCTCAGGGTAACGAGGGTCCAGCACGTAGGCACCTTGTCCGTCCCAATAAGTCAAAAACTTACCTTTCATCTTATGAAAAGCCTGGGATTTTTCTCCGGCAAACGGAACCGCATACCACAAAACAAATTTCATCCCGAGATCATGGATCTCTTTAACCAGTTCTTTCATTTCCGGTATTCGTTCAGGCAACCAATCACCTGTATACGCATACCCCCTGTTACTGTCGAGAGTTTGCCAACCATCATCCACAATGATCGTTGTATATCCCATTTCACGAGCTTTCCTGCACTCCCGCAACATACTTTCCGAATCGAGATTTTGATGATAACTGTACCATGTTGAATACACCGGGGCCTTTGCGGCTTCGGGTACTCTTGCAGGTTGATACAGTTCAAATGTTTCCCACCATTGATTTACATCCTTCAAAGCTGAAGCAAAATTGATATTCCTGGTATCCAACCGCAGTTGAATTTCATATTCCCTGATCGCCTTATGCTTTTCTGTAAAGAGCTTTATTTCGTTATGAACGGTCCCCGTTTCCTCCCGAATGGCCGTAGAACTCACCACGGTATTCAAAGCTTCGGACACGGCAAATGTATGCTGGTTAACATCGTCATAACCATACAGGCAAATGACAGGCGCAGCCCGGGACAACATCGACTTTTCGGTAGAAGGCCACCAGTCTGGTCTGACTGTTTTATTCATAAATGCACTGGTTCCCCAATAGCCGGCAATATTGGAAGAAGGGATTGCCCATTTAATGGACATTTCCTGCGTAGAGAATTTTTGATCACTCCTCAGGTGGATAGTAGCAATTTCCAGGCCTTGGACTACACGGTTTGTGCTGATGGAGACATCATATGCTCCCTCGGAATAGGTAAGCTGCATTGGAATGCCAGCCATGGAAAAATTTTCAACAGCATTTTGCCCCGGAAGAGTCGATAAAAAGGAATAGAAAAGAAAGAAGGCCAGGATTGTTTTGAGATGCATTTTAGCACGTTTTAGTTCCTGACAAATATAATGGTATGCTTGCTTTTATTTGCTAACATTTGCTTGACTTGTTGTGCGAAGTTTCCAACTTCACACTCCTATCTCTTCGTCTTCAGACGAAAATTGGAAGCAGTTCAGCGGTTAGTTGCGATGTAATTTTTCGCTCGTCTGAAGACAAGCAGGATAGGGATTTTAGGATATAGTCCTAAAATATCGGGCTTATAATATCGGAAGTCGATAGTAAACAGCAAGATTTTCGGGCAGCCGCCACCAAATTATACGTGTACAACTATTTTAGTTCTGTAAAGAGAATTAATTAATTCAAAAATTAATCGGGAATAAAAAAATCCCGAATTTTGAAACTTGTCAAAATCCGGGATTTTAAATATTTACTAAGAACCTTTACGGTCTGTTCTTCACATATTTTTCAAGCCATTGATCCTGCTCCCATAACAAGTGTAAAATACTTTCCTTGGCACGGTATCCGTGGCTTTCTTTAGGCAACATTACCAATCTCACCGTTGCTCCCAATCCTTTCAAGGCATTGAAATACCTTTCACTTTGCATCGGATAGGTTCCTGAATTATTATCAGCCTCTCCGTGAATCAGCAACATTGGTGTTTTCATCTTTTCAGCGTGCATGAATGGTGACATGGTGTAATATACCTCAGGAGCTTCCCAGTAGTTTCTTTCCTCACTCTGGAAACCAAATGGAGTCAGGGTTCTGTTGTAGGCACCACTTCTCGCAATCCCTGCCGCAAAAAGATCTGAGTGAGACAAAAGGTTAGCTACCATAAAGGCACCATAACTGTGTCCTCCGCAGGCTACCCGCTTCCGGTCGATATATCCCAATTCATCCACCGCATCAATAGCTGCCTTGGCATTCGCTACCAATTGCTTTCTGAAAGAATCATTAGGCTCCTCATCTCCCTCTCCTACGATCGGGAATGATGCATCATCCAGCACCACATACCCTTTGGCCACCCAATAGATCATGGAGCCATAATAAGGATAGGTAAACTCGTTAGGATTCTGTGTATTCTGCCCCGCACTGGATTTGTCCTTGAATTCCGTTGGGTAGGCCCAAAGGATCATCGGCATTTTCTCTTTCTTGTCCTTGTCATAACCTACAGGTAAATACAATGTACCCGATAATTCGAGACCGTCTTCCCTTTTGTAAGTAATAACCTCTTTATGGACATCCTGAATACTCTTGAACGGATTCTCAAAGAAGGTGATCTGTCTGAGATCTCCTGTCTTGATGTTTCTGAAATAGTTATTTGGAAACTCCGTTGGAGATTCAATGCGTACACGGATCTCATTAGTCTCCGGATCATAATCGCGTAATGTTTCTCTTTTATCAGTGTATTCAGACTGGTAAAGACGAGTCTTTTCTTTCGTCTTTAAATTGATCTTATCGATGAATGGAAACTGGCCTTTTTCGGAATAGCCTGCTCCGTTAAGGAAAGCATTGTCTCCTTCCATAGCCATTACAGAAGAGCCCATTTTATTTCTTTTCATAACGAGGCTTCCCGGGTCGTTATAACGATCCTGGTAATTCCTGTCTTCAATAATAACAGGCTTCTGTGTATTGTCTGAAGGGTTGAAGGTATAAGCTTTGAGGTTCCGGTTATTCCACCAATAGTCCATGGCAACTGCCATATTATCATTACCCCAGAAGATGGTGTAATAGCGGTTAAATGTTTTGACCAGACTTCTTGGTTTACCATTAAACGGTGCTTCCAGTTCAAAGACCTCATCCCTGAATTCAACTTCATTTTCGGGATCTCCTCCATCCAATGCTTCGGCAAAAATGAGGGTAGCCGGTTGGTCATTTCTCCAGGAAAGCTCCCTTCTTCCTGTTCTTGTTGCCATAAACCCTTGAGGCAGGTCTTCAATCAACGGTACTTCGAGTACGGTTTCTACTTTTTTGCCGTCCTTGGTATAAATGACAGTCTTTGAAGGGAAACGACGATAAGGTACCAGATATGAAAATGGCTTTTCTACCGTATTGACCATCACATAACTTCCGTCCGGTGAAAAGCTAAGGCTGTTATACATCGCACCTTCCAGCCAGACTTCACTTTTTCCGTCAAGGCTTACCTTATGAACTTCCGACATGGCCAACTGCTCAAAATTATGCTCGTCAGCTTTGTTTTTCAACAAATCCTGATAGGTCCTGTTTTGGGCTTTTTTCCCGTCGTTGACTGAAATGGTAGGTCCGGTGGGAATGGCAGATTCGGTATCAATCAATGGCTTTCTACCGGATGTTTTCATCTTCACCAGCAGTGATTTTCCATCTTCGAACCAGTTGATGACATCCCCGAGATTTGCGTTTACGGTTGGTCCGGTAAGTTTACGAACCGTTCCGGTTTTTACATCCAAAACCATTACTTCAACACCTTCAATAGTAGTATTGGTCATAGCTACCGTTTTCTGGTCTGGCGACCATGCAAAGTTGGTAAAGCGTGGTTTTTCAGGCAAACCCTTTACTTGAGTTTCCTTCGCACTTTTTTCCTTGAGATTTTTAATCTTGATGTTGTTGTAATAAGTCACTCTGCTCCCAATGTTGGTCCTTGGGTCAATACGAAGTCCTCCTAATCGCAACTCTTCCTGAGACAACTCCTCAATAGACTTGTAAGCATCTCTGTACAACAGAACCATAAACTCCTTACTGTCGTCAATTAATACAGCAGGTGCCAGTGGCACATCGACCAATTCGAGGATTTCCTCAGAAGGTTGCTGGTAGGTCATATTCACCTGAGCCTGAATAAACCCAAGCGGCAACAAAAAAAACAGGAATAATAATTTTTTCATAATGGAATTTTTAATCTTGATTTTATTAACAATGCGGTGAATTTTAAAGATAAAACAGGTATTTATCATTTAGAGTGTTCAGTTGTACAAAATTATGATTTGAAGGCAACCACTTTGGAGCATTTCGTACTCGCCGAATTTATTCGACCTGTACAGAAAACCAAGTAATCAATGATTTTAGAGGAAATCGATCAAGATCGCTGAGCAATGAACAACGAGAATTGATTGAGCTGGTTTTCCGGGTAGAAATTCAATTTTACCACCCCCAGAAACAGCTCACTGATCACGTTGTGCCTGTCTGCTCGGCGATGCCAGGCAGGCTCAATGATCTGTCACCAAATTTCTTCTTTTCCCTAAAGATAATTTTTTCTATAGAGGTAGAATCCATTCGGTGTGTACGGTTAATTCCTGAATGCTTTGACTAATTGATTTTTAATATTTGCACTTCCAAACTCCCTGCATAATCGATAAATTATCATAGATAATTCTCCTATTTCAACTCCAGCACCACAGCCGTTTTGGCGGGGAAGGTTGCTTTACCTTGCAAGGTATATACTTTTGAAGTAATAACATCCTTGCCCTCGCTGTAACCTTCGGTTATTTCCGAAAATCGGGCCATGTCCACCTCTGCAGGAGCCATTGATTTATTCAGCAACACCAATACTTTGCCTTCATCAGTGTAGCGTACAAAAACATAGACACCGTTTACCGGAACAAATTGCATCAATTTTCCATTATGAATAACTTTATTGTCTTTTCGCCAGTTCAGTAATGTCTTAACGTAAGTCTGAACATCCTTTTGATCACCGGAAAGTCCCTCTCCTGTAAAACCATTTATTTTATCTCCTTCCCATCCTCCAGGAAAATCAGAACGGATAATGCCATGATCCCCGGGCGCGCCCGCATTCTTCATCAAAACTTCTGAACCGTAATAGATCTGGGGCACCCCTCTCATGGTGAGAAAATACGCCATACCCATTTTGAAAAGATCAACATCCTCATTAACCTGGGTATAGAAACGATCCATATCATGATTATCAGGGAAAACAACAAGGTTATCCGGATCCGGATAGAGGAAATCAAATGCCAGCATTTCATACATCTGGATCATTCCGCTTCCATATTGTTTCTCCGGATTATTGAAGCTTTCCTTAACTGCAGCCTGCAACGGGAAATCCATCAAACTCGGCAGACAGGAGGTATAGCCATCATGATTAACCTTATCAGCCTGCCAGTAAGAAACAATGGCCGGACTATTATTCCATTCTTCACCTACAATATTGAGATTAGGGTATTCTGCCATAACCTCACAGGTCCAACGGGACATGAAGTCCTTGTCCGGGTAAGGGTAGGTATCCATTCTGATCCCAGCGAGATCTACATATTCCACCCACCAGATAGTGTTGACAATCAAATAATCAGCCATCAACTCATTACGCTGATTCATATCCGGCATGGTTCTTACAAACCATCCATCGGAGAAGTGCTTCTTATCGTACTCGGACGCATGGATATCCTGAACAGTATGTTTTCTGTGGTTGGTGTTCACATATTCACCACCGAAGTTGATCCAGTCAGCAGTCGGTGGATCTAAAACAAACCAGTGCTCAGAACCACAATGGTTAACGATCATATCCATGATCAATTTGATACCTTTGGATTTGGCTTCCTTACTCATTTTCAGGTAATCCTCATTGGTTCCGTATCTTCTGTCTACATTATAAAAATCCGTAGCAGCATAACCATGATAGGAATAATCGTACATGTCATTTTCCAAAACAGGATTCAGCCAGATAGCGGTGAAACCCATGTCATGTATGTAATCAAGGTTTTTGCGAATACCTTCAATATCTCCACCGTGACGACCGCCCTTAAACGAACGATTGGCTTTCTCTTTCATACCCTCAATATTATCGTTTCCTGGGTCTCCATTGGCAAAACGGTCGGGAGTAATGAGATACATCACATCCGAAGTATTAAAGCCTTCTTTCATTGCAGAGCCTTCTTCACGCTCCCAAAGAGCATAACTGTGGCTTTCCACCAATTTCCCGTCTTTTTCAAACCTGATGTCAAATTTCCCGGGCTTCACATCAGCTGCAATGTTGAGGTAAACAAAAATATAATTTGGATTGGGCGTTCTGACCGTTGTGGTGATCTCAACGCCTTCATAATTTATCACCGGGGAAAGCGAAGCAATATCATCACCATAAACGAGCAATTGCAACTCCGGATTATTCATGCCTGCCCACCAGTTTGGTGGTTCGATTCGGCTGATTTTATCCTGGGCAATAAGTCCACTAAAAGTCAGGGAGATCAATAATAGAAATACGATTGCCTTCTTCATCTGTTTTAAAAATTATTAATGTTTTAAAAATGAAGTGATTAACAATTTTTCAAACAGATGTAACCACTTCGTTTTCGCATAAACTATTTTAACCATAGGTAAATGATATGCTTAAAATAGTTTTTACTCATTTCATTTGTGTAATGATTTACTATGTTCTTGTAATTTTTACACAAAGTACTAATTGGACGGGAGTTTTCCAAATATTCCTCTTGGGTAAAAAAGCCAATTTGGCTGGTTTCCCGGGGTTTAATCTAATCCCTCTTTATCTGGAAGTGTGAATTAATTTGCTGTATTAAGCTTTGCTCTCAACAGGTAATCATTAGCGGTCATGTAAAGCCAACCCCGTTTTTCATCAAGAGCACAATTGGCCATTGGCTGCCCTACCTTAAGAATACCCAGCGGCTCCAGAGAAGGGTTGAAAATCCAGACTCCTCCGGGCCCCGTTGCAAATATATTTCCGTGCTGATCAACTTTTAGCCCATCCGGCAAACCTGGCCCTTCATCCAAATTGGCAGTGGCATCGTAAAACACACGTCCATCAACAAAGCGACCTTCTTCATTCCGCTCAAAAACCATCCACAATGCTTTTTCGTGATCGGAATTGGCAACATACAAATGGCTTTCATCCGGTGAAAGTGCAATACCATTGGGCCGTGTAAGCCCGTCATAAATGAGTTCTAAACCTGAGTCAGGATTCCATTGGTAAACTCCCTGAAAATCCAGTTCTTTTATTTCACTATTCTCCTGCCCTGGTAAACCATACGGGGGGTCAGTAAAGTAAATATTGCCGTCTTTTGAAAGGCAAAGGTCATTCGGACTATTAAAAGCTTTACCCTGATAATCGCTAACCAACAGACTATATTCAGGTTTTGGATCCTTTAGGGAAGCTTCCATTCTGGCCACTGCCCGGTTACCATGCTGACACATAACCAGTTGGCCCGTTGCATCGATTATCAATCCATTTGCCCCTTGTTCGGTGCTGTATTCTTCCGCGCCTGTATATCCGGATTTTTCCAGATATACCCGGGCACCATTTTCCTCATCCCAGCTATAAATAACATTTTCAGGCACATCAGTGAATAACAACATCTCTTCTGATTCCACCCAAACCGGTCCTTCGGGCCAGGAATATCCGGCTCCGAGTTTTTGCACTAATGGCTCTGCGGCCAAAAGGTTCAGGACCGAAGAATCCAGTATTTCCAGGGTCACCTCTTCCCATAATGGCCAGACCGCGGTGGTATCAGTGGTAGAATTTCCTTCCTGACCAGCAGATTTTCCTCCTTTACAAGAAAGTCCTGCAAACAGGATTATTGAAAAAACAAACAGTAAAATGGGTTTTGATCTATGCATAATGAAGTTGTTTCCGGAAAAATACGGAATATCAGAAAAATCATCTGCCCGGGCCTGGTTTTAACTGTCCAGGACTTCTATTTAGACAATATTCTATCAGCAAAAGCAGGAAAGAAAAAGGCAATTACCAGAAAAACTCTCATAATCGGCACAGTTATTACCTTCCGTTCTTTTTCCAATTGTTTCAAGGCCATTCGGACCAATTGTCCGGCATCCATCTTTTTTTCACCCCGGCCATGGGTCATCCCTGTATCCGTGACCGGGGGGATAAACTCAAAAACTTTGACCGATGTGCCTTTCAGGGAATATTTTAATCCTTTTGAAAAATTTCGCATGGCTGCTTTGGATACTGAATAGACAAGACCGTCAGTTTTTGGAAAGGCTCCCAGCCCGGATGTGGTATTGATGATGTAAGCCTTTTGGTTATTTCTGAGTACAGGAAGCAACTGCTGGGTAAGTATCAATTGTCCGACAAGGTTGATTTGAACTTCCTCATCGATTCTTTTAGGTGAAACAACTTCATCGCAAAATAGATAATTGTACTGTACCCCGGCGTTATTAAAAAGCATATTGAGGTCCGGGTGCTGGTTCTGAATTTTTACCACCGTATCTTCAATTTCTTCAACCTTTGAAAGGTCACATTGCAAAGTAAAAAATCCTTGTCGCCGGGCCTCATTCAATTTTGCTTCATTTCTCCCTAAAAGGATTACTTCATTGCCACGACTCAAAAGTTCTTTTCCTAACTCAAATCCTATTCCAGAGGTCCCTCCTGTTATTAAAATTTTGTTGCCAGATAAATCCATAGTTTTTTGAAAACAAAATTGGATCGTCCTGAAAAGTTAATCATTAACATAGGTTAAGAAGTGTTGCGGGTTGCGAGTTGCGGGTTGCGGGTTGCGGGTTGCGGGTTGCGGGTTGCGGGTAAAATATATTTTT
>QQUB01000834.1 GCA_008501835.1 Bacteroidota bacterium | reverse complement strand
AAAGACGAAAAGAAACCCTGGATGCAAAATATTCTGCCAGCCGTAAAGCAGTATTCGGCGAGAAGGATTTTGGTGAAACACTGGGATTATTCCTTGAATCAAGTCAACTGGAACCTAAGGAATTGTTGAACAGTTACCTGGAGGAAAATGACTTCAATTTTACGGAAGATGAATTGGAAAATATCCTTAAGGCCATTGGAGAAGCTCCTGTACTTTTTAATGAAGTAGGAACGCTTGATCATCCCTTAACAGTTATTCATTCAGAGATCTTTCTCCAATATGAAGAAAAGCAAGCCCTTGAATTAATCAAAAGTGAACTTTATAATTTTGGAGAAGAAGCCAACGCCCTGCAACACAAATTCATTCGGCTTCAAAATGATTACTCAGAACGGTTAAAAGAGCATTACAATGACTACTTCCAAAGATTACGTAATAAGGCTTTTGACCTGAAGGAACAGATCAGCGATTATATCAGTCATTATGGAGCCGACTTGAGAAAATCGGGAAAAGGGACATTAAAGTTATATGGTATTTTCAGTGAAAAATTCAAAAAAGCGCTGGCTCAAAGAGAGCATATTTTTTCTACCTATGCAGGGCTGCAGGATATTTTTGCAGAATTTCAATATTTCGAACATCGATTTGAGAAAACAGAAAAAAATATTGACCTCGTATCTGCCAACCTCGAAAATTTCATACAACAATTACAGCATTGGTGGCAACTTCAGAATGAATCGACCAAGGATGAATTAATGCGCCTTACCCATAAAACTGCCCATCCTCACCTCAACTTCAATGAGCCGTTAAAAGCGCTTGAAGATGAAATTGAGCAGTTTATTGACAAGCTTAATGAATCCGGTGTATACCAACTGCCCTTGCAATGCAATATGCTCACTATCCCCCGGAAGCAGCGATTCCTGGAAGATAAGATGAGTATGATGGAACAAACGCTTTATCATCTTAGGGATTTTGGGATCTTTTACCCCTGGCAAAAATTCTGGTTCAGTCAAGATACGCTTACCAGAAAAGTAATCAAAGCCCTGGGTCGGGTGAATCCCCGTAATTGGGAGGCCGCTTTCAGAAGCTGGTATTTCAACAAGGCACTTTCCCTGGCTTATGACCCTGACCTGCCCAGCGAAGATTTTGACCTGGAAGACTATTACAATGGTGTTAATAATCTGATTAACCAATTACCCGCAGAAATCAACAGGATCTGGGACAAAAAACGCAACCATAAAGCGGAAGACTTTAAAAAAATTGCTGAAGAAATTACTTCGAAGAACCCTTCAGTAAAAGAGATCTTAAGGTTCCATACACCGGGGCTTACAAATTACTTCCCGGTACTGATGGCTACACAAAAAATTGCGACTTCCATCAACGCTGATGAACCAATATTTGATTATTTGTTAATCGATGAAGCGCAATCTTCCTTCGCTGAAGCCAGTATTGCCCTTTTCCCATTGGCTAAAAGGGTTGTTGTGTTCACAAACCGTAAAACAGAAAATTCCTCAGATGCTCCTTTGCCCAAAGTGTTAAGGGATTCCGGGATCAAACCCTTTGTTCTGGAAAACTTCCACGATAAACGAGCTGCAGATCTGTGGAGACTTGAAAATGAATTGCGGATCCAAACTGAAAAAATTAATGGCCGATTCGAAGAAACTACAAGTATAAATACTGCAGAAGCCGACAGGGTAATTCACCTTTTAAACAATATACGGCCGACTTCCACAAGGACCCTGCCTGCAGTGGGGATCGTTTGCCTAACCAGGAATCAACGGGATTTTATTGCTGATTATCTACTTCGCATCAAGCAACGTCGACAAACAGGAGTTGAAACTATTCAACAATTAGAAAGGAACGGACTGGGCGTATTCCATATCAATGAACTGGACGGGCGGCTTTTCGACCAGGTAATTCTTTCGACAACCTTCGGAGAAACGGAATCGAAGAAAAAACCTTTCACCACAAAAATCCAGACCCTTAATACTTCCGAAGGTATTGCAGGTATGCACAAACTGATGAGTTGTGTAAAAAACGAACTACAGCTGATTCATTCCATTCCTGCTTCAATAGTTAAGGAATTCCTCCAAACACCCGATCAATTGGGTACTTTTTTGTTAGCTGGATTGATTAAGCACCAAAATATCTCCCCCATTTTGAAAACAGAAGAGGATACTTTAAAAGCAGGAAAGGTATGGGAGGAACAACTGGAACGGTCTATTCGTGAAAAATCCCCTGAGGTGAGTTTTCGACAAGATAGAGGATTCCTTATCCTCCAGGATCCGGATCAGGAAAAAGCCAAACTACTGCTCACAAATGGCTGTTTCGCTCAAACGCCCGCAACAGACTTTTACTGGGAATACCAACAGCGACTGTTTTGGGAGGAAGCACTGGATGCAGAGGTCCATCCTGTTTGGCCGGTGGAGTGGCGATGAGATTGGAACTCAGTGAGTTTTTGAGGGCGTTTACTGAAATGTGTTCGACGTTTCTGTTATTTGATTAGACCTTCATAAAACCAGTCAGCCAGATACTGTCTGTTGAATCGTTCAACGATGCGTTGCTGATCAAAAGTATTGCGAATATTGGCCAGTTCAATATAAACCGAAACAGGTACCAATTCTCTCAGCATGTGCAGATCACGACTGCTGATGGTTCCATAATATTGTCCTCCATTACGGTACTTTTTGTATTTCTGTTTGACCGTTTTATGCATATTGGCGGCTAGTTTTTTCCCTTCTGAATTACCACTTTTGTGATAAAAGAACAGGTCTGTCCGCTCCCGTTTGCTCCTTGAATCTACATGGATAATTATGGCCCGTTGGAAGGTTACGCCTTGTTTGCGATGTTTCTCGTATAATTCGTTTATGATATCGGAACGCTGGAAAAGACGGGTCTTTTGGGAGCGGTTCATTTTGACATCTCCCCAAAGTACTTCATCCGTGTCGCATTTCAGGTATTTTTCATCCCGGATGCCGTCGTTAGGATCTCTGAGAACCATGTAGGCAGTGGCTCCATTGGCAATCAGGTGCCGACATAATCGCAATGCCACATCATAGGCGTATTCATCTTCACAAAGAGAGTGATTTCCTCTTTTACCCATTGCCCCCGGATCCGGGCCACCATGGCCACTTACAATATAATATACCCTGCCCTTCAACTTATTGCTTTTTAAGGGGGTGTACGCGTATTTATCTCCAAATATGGGAAATTTACGATTTCCGGCTGCAGCGCCTGCTGTAGCTAACTCGGGCTCAACTATTTCTTCACTTTTAGGTGCCGGGATATTCAGATTAGCAGAAGGGCAATTCAGCATATGATAAGGAACCCAAAGCACTTTATCCTTTTTAAAGCTGTCATCTCTTAACCGCTCCTCGAGCATTCTTTCGTTAAAATCCTGGATTTGTATGGCGAGGTCCCAGTCATCTCTTCCAATGCTTGACCGTATGGTTTTACCGTTAAATGTGTAGATCAGGATAGGAAGGTAGTAGGATTGCCCGATTT
>QQUB01000681.1 GCA_008501835.1 Bacteroidota bacterium | reverse complement strand
TATGATATGGCTATGCAATGGCTTGGCCACTATACCTTCAATACGGATAAACGCTCTCAGATCAGTACCTTTATCGGATTGATGAAAGCCAAAAATCATGAGGATTATGTAACTGCTATGCGGTGTGTTGATATGCCTCCTCAGAATTTTGCCTTTTCCAGTAATGAAGGGGATATTGCTATCACTGCCAATGGAAGGTGGCCGATCAAATTCGATCAACAAGGGCGTGTCAGTCAGGATGGAAGTAATCCTCGGAATACCTGGAAAGGATTTGTGCCTATGGAGCAGGTTCCGCAAACGAAAAACCCTGACGCGGGTTTTGTTACTTCAGCAAATCAAAGGTCTACCGCCAAAGATTATCCATACTATTACAATGGCGGATTTGACGATTACCGTGGCCGTATGATCAACCGAATACTATCCAGAGCTGTAAACTATTCGGTGGATTCCATGATGCAGATGCAGAATAATACCTACAGCATTAAAGCCGAGGAAGCCCTTCCTTTAATGTTGGAAGCTGTAGGCAATCAGTCCGAAGAGATGGCTCAAAAAATCCTTCAGGATCTACGGGCATGGGATTACCAATTCGATAAGGATGAAAAAGCCCCCGCAGTTTTTCAAAAGTGGTATTCTTGGGTTTACAGAACCACCTTTGATGAAGTGTATGCTCTTCGCGACAGTATGGATGTGTTATATCCTGATAGCTGGAGGTTGATTGATCTGCTGGAGAACCTTCCGGATCATTCCATTTTTGATATTCAGGAAACGGTTGATAATGAACTGGCCATAGATGTAATCCGAACAGCATGGGATTCCACTTTAATGGACATTGGGGAGGAATACAATACAGAGGATTTCAACTGGCAAAAGGAAAAAGGGACCTATATTGGCCACCTGGGAAATATAAAACCCTTTGGAGCCTATGATGTGCCGATTGGAGGGTATCATGATGCTATCAACGCTGTTCAGGATGACTTTGGACCTTCCTGGCGAATGATCGTTCAACTTGGAGAGAAACCCAGGGCATGGGGTGTTTTCCCTGGCGGGCAATCCGGTAATCCGGGGAGTAAATACTACGATAATATGATCCTGCAATGGGCTCAGGGACAATACAATGAATTGTTCTTTATGGACGGGCCCGATGATGATGGTCAGCCAAAGGTATTTAAAATGAATTTTAAGTCAGAAAATATTCAAAACTAAGGATATGCGATTTGTCTTAGCCATACTGCTTACGGCCCTCTTCGGATTGATGATACATCAATTCCTGCCCTGGTGGTCAATAGTATTGGGAGGATTTTTAACAGGGGTGATGATCAAAATGAAATCCATACCCGCCTTTCTTGCGGCACTGATTGGGGGAGTACTACTATGGGGAAGTATGGCTCTTTGGACCAATTTTGATAATGAAGGTATTCTTGCAGCGAGGATAGGAGAACTTTTCGGAGGTATAGGGGAAAGCGGAATTTTGTCTGTTACAGCATTATTAGGAGGAATTTATGCGGCTTTTGGAGCACTTACCGGTAATCTTTTGAGGCAGTTAGTAATTAACGACATGGGGTAGGATTTGTCCCACGATCCATGTTTTGGATTTTCTCAAAGTGATCTTTTAACCACAGAGTTCACAGAGTAGGCACAGAGATCACAGTGGAAAACAAATCATATTGCAAACCATTGTTCTGTAGATTTACCTAAACAAATTTTTCAAAATAATAAGGTGGATTTTATTGGGTAGCGAAATCATTTGTGAAGTCAACCCCAAAAATCATTCGTGTAACTGTCTGCTGATCGCAGGAAGGCAGGTTCGTGGCTCCTAATCCCTTCAGGTTTCAAAAGAAATGATCTCAATAGCTTCTCCCCACATAAAGATTGACATACCTTCTTCTGCTTTCCTGGCCGTAACCTTAACAGTTTTACCATCGGTCTTCAGCTGATCCGGCATTTGCACAGGACGCCATTCATTGCCTTTATTATCAATAATGCCCCAAAAGCCTGTTCCCAGATTTTGAAAGGTAACTTTTCCCTTAATGCGGAAGGTCTTCATCTTTAATCATTTTTGTCAGGAGGCAGGAACTGGTTGAGCTTTTCCTCCATCCCAACGATCAGTTTTGATTGACTGGCCAAGGTCTGCTTTAGATTATACATCTCTTCCGCCAGATAACTTTTGATGTTGTTAGGGGAGGGGAGGAAAGGGCTGATTTTTGCCCGGACATACCATATTTCCCTGATCTCTCCGAATTTGAGTTTATGTTCAGGGTAAAAGGTATTATCAGAAATCAATGAAACCAAATTTTCATCCTTATCCACCGATTTTATTCGACGAATCATTACTTCTGCCCGGGTAATGATGACATAGACGTAATTTATTTTTAAAGAGGATAACCAAAGGGTAGGGTCGAGAAAACTGCAAACCACCTTGTCACCCTCAAATAAAGTAGGTTCCATGTTATCTCCTGCCACATCAAATGACCGGTGGGTACCCACCTTGTATTTGTAATCGGGCAGAGAAAAAGTGGGAAGATCTTTGGTGAATGCCGGATTACCGGGCTC
This sequence comes from Bacteroidota bacterium, assembly GCA_008501835.1. Classification (GTDB taxonomy): domain Bacteria; phylum Bacteroidota; class Bacteroidia; order Chitinophagales; family Saprospiraceae; genus BCD1. The sequence continues at coordinate 950 of QQUB01000681.1, read as the reverse complement.
ATTGGCATAACCGGGTTGTGCCGGAACTGGAACGTGAACAATTTGTTCATCTTCCTTGCTGTCGGTAACAATAGTAAGCACGCGAAAATCCTTGTGAGTTTCCTCACTCATGAATAACGGTCCTTCACCTGTGAAAAGATAGATCGGATTGATCTTGTATTTCTGGATAGCTTTGCGGAGTAATTCTATGGTCACATCACGCCTGCCTTTCATTATTTCGCTTAAACTTTGGGGCAGGTAATCCAACGCAAGTGCAAACTGACGACTCGATTTGATACGATTGTCCTCCCTGAGTTTGTTGTGGCACTTAATAAACCGCTGGGTGACAATACTATTCATATGATCGTTGGTTTTGTGATGATTGCTTACAAAGATAATAATTTGCAAATAACGGCGTAACCTTATTGCGATTATTTATTCAAATAAGTGATATTTTTTGTCTTCAGTCCTCAGACTATAGATAGTACCAGTTGGCAGAAGGGATTTGCGGTTTGAGTATTGAGTTTGTTTAACCGCAATGTTCGCAAAGGATACGCAATGTTCGCTAGGAGAGATGTAAGCAGTACCCAGATATAGAAAATAAAAACAGGTTGAGAGAAATTGACCCATTCAGGAATTCTCTCAACCTGTAACCAGCAACCAGCAACTAGAAACTATTCACAATAGCTGCAAAGTCTTCTGCTTTGAGGGAAGCACCTCCGATGAGACCTCCATCAACATCCGGCTGACTGAAAAGCTCTACAGAATTACTTGGTTTACAACTTCCGCCGTAAAGAATGGTAGTTGCGTCTGCGATTTCAGCTCCGTATTTTTCTGCAATCAAAGAGCGGATAGCTTTGTGCATATCCTGTGCCTGAGCTGAAGAGGCCGTCAATCCTGTTCCAATAGCCCAAATAGGTTCATCGGCGATGACCAACTTGGACAACTCTTCCGGAGAAAGGTGGAAGAGG
>QQUB01000174.1 GCA_008501835.1 Bacteroidota bacterium | reverse complement strand
TGGGGGCAGAGATTGCCATCAGCACTCAGAAGTTACATTTCAGGGGACCTTTGGGGTTGTCTCAGTTGGTGACCAATAAGTGGTTTGTTAATGGAAACGGCCAAATCAGATAAAAAATGGAACAGAAGCCTATTTTGGTATTAAAGCTGGGGTCGTCTGTTTTGACAAATGGTACGACCAGAATTTCAAGAGGAAAGTTAGAGGACGTGGCTCATCAGATCTCCGATCTGAGAACAAAGTATCGCATCGTATTGGTTTCTTCCGGGGCCATAGCCACTGCCCGCCAGTTTATCGACCAGTCTGATTGGGGAGAGGCGGTAGCTTCCAAACAGGCGATGTCCGCCATTGGGCAACCTAAACTCATGCAGATGTACTACGAGGTCTTTAATGATTATAACCTCAAGATTGCCCAGTGTCTGCTAACTTATCGCGATTTCGTCAATCCTGTTTCCAAAGAAAATACTTTCAATACCATAATGGAGCTGATGAATCACCATTACGTTCCTGTTATCAATGAAAATGATACCGTAGCAGTTGATGAAATTGTGCTTGGAGATAATGATAAATTATCCGCTAAGGTGGCAACTTTATTAAAAGCAAAAACCCTTGTACTGGCCTCAGACATCGATGGCCTTTACGACAAAAACCCTCACAAACACGAGGATGCTCAACTGGTCACTGACATCTCTGATTTTTCCACCATCCGCCAGTATATCGATGAAAAAACGACCGGACCCGGTACAGGTGGCATGACCTCTAAACTGGAAGCTGCCGAGATTTGTGCTGCAGATAATATCGAAACCATCATCGTCAACGGAAGAAGAGATAATTTTTTGGTGGATTGTATTAATGGTGAGATCCCTTTTACCAGGTTTGCTGAAGGGGAGTAATTTATTCCTTTACATTCTTCAAGACAACAACTTAGGCAATACACATAGCTGGACAAAGGTGTCGCCTTTAAGAGTCTCCTTTCCTTGCGCTCCTTGCGTTCCCTTGCGCCTTTGCGGTTAAACAACTCTGCGGCCTCTTTGCCTCCACATTTACCTCTGTCGTTTAAAAGTTAATTCCATTTTCTTTCCTAAATTTACTTATCAATATTTCACCTAACCACCGCCTATGAAAAACCGGCACTTTCTGATCGTTTTGCTTTCCTTATTATTAACCGGAATGGGCTCATGTAGCAAAGAAGTACCTCCGGATAAGCCTGTTGCTGCACATCCCGATGAAGCTGTTGCTCAAAGAGAATTTCGTGCCGCCTGGGTAGCTACCGTTGCCAATATTAACTGGCCAAGCACGCGAGACCTTTCCGTTGAAGAACAAAAACAGGAAGCCATCGAATTATTGGATTTGCTCAAAGCCAATAATTTCAATGCCGTTATTTTCCAGGTGCGTCCGCAATGTGATGCTCTTTATCAAAGTGAGCTCGAACCATGGTCGTATTACCTCACCGGGGAACAAGGCAAGGCGCCGGAACCTTTCTACGACCCGCTGGAATTCTGGATAGAAGCAGCCCATGACCGTGGTTTGGAGTTACATGCCTGGCTCAACCCCTACCGGGCACATCATACTGCAGGGGGTGAATTGACTGAACATTCCGTAGTCAAAAAGAAACCGGAACTGGCAGTCTTTTTGAAACGTGGTTTCTGGTGGCTGGACCCGGCTAAAAAAGCAACTAAAAAACATTCTCTTGCTGTAGTTGAAGATATAGTAAAACGCTACGACGTCGATGGTATCCACTTCGATGATTACTTCTATCCTTATCCGGATTATAACGAATTTGATGATTTTCCCGATGACGAAAGCTGGCAGGCTTATCAAAAAAAAGGAGGGCAGTTGTCAAGAGGAGACTGGAGGCGGAAACATGTGAACACTTTTATTCAGGCAGTTTACAAGAAGATCAAAAAAATAAAACCACATGTCAAATTCGGCCTTAGCCCTTTCGGAACCTGGAAACCCAAGCATCCTCCTGCCATCGGCGGATACGATCAGTATGAAAATCTCTATGCCGATGCAAAGTTATGGCTCAATGAAGGCTGGATCGATTATTTCACTCCGCAACTCTACTGGCCAACCAACCGAATGGATCTCAGTTTTCCGGTATTGCTGGGTTGGTGGCAAAGAGAAAATACCCACAATCGCCACCTGTGGCCGGGGATTAGCATGGGCAGGTTACAAGGTGAACAGGCCGCCGATGAAGCACTCAACGTGATCATGTTTACCCGCGGACTGATGCCTGAAAGTCCGGGGATAGTGCATTGGAGTATTCAGGCGTTGATCGGTAATCCGAGAATACAAAGGGATTTGATGAATGGCCCCTATAAAAAACAGTCTTTGGTGCCTGCTTCTCCCTGGCTGGATAAAAAAGCACCCGTTGCCCCAAAAGTTGAGTATAAAGTTGAGCAGGATAAGCTTGCTATAACCTGGAGTCACAAGGAGGCAAAAGATGTATTCCAGTGGGTGATATATTACAAATATGGAGCGGACAAGGATTGGGAATATGCCATTTTGCCTCGTGGAGAAAGATCATTGGAAATAGATTATTATTTCATTGATGAACGGCAAATTCGCAGGACTGGTCCTGATAAGGTGGAAACATTGGAGGAGGTATTGTTGCCCGTTTCCGAGATTGTGGTTTCAGCCGTGGATCGGTTAGGCAACGAGAGTAAAAAAGAGGCGGTTGCCTTGAATCTGGCAGGGCCGGTAAAAACGCCTTCGTTGGAAGAAATTATTACTGATTATAAAACAACGCAGGAATCAAAGCCAAATTTTGAACCTGATGTAGTGGTCAAGTTAGGCATTGAGGTTTTGATTGAAGAACATCTCGATCTTATCAAAGGAAAGCGAGTTGGCTTGATAACCAATCCGTCTGCTGTGGATGCCCGGATGAGGAGTGATGTAGATATACTGGCGAATACTCCGGGACTTGATCTGGTAGCCCTTTTTGGAGCAGAACACGGTGTGCGTGGGGCCAAACAGGGCAGGATCTTTCAGGATGGCGATAAAGATCCCATAACCGGTATTCCCGTTTACAGTCTTTATGGGAAATCCTATGCCCCCGAACGAAAATGGCTGGACAAGATCGATGTTATGATCTTTGATATTCAGGGGGTAGGTTCTGCCTGGTATACCTTCAAGTATTCCATGTCATTTGCGATGGAGGCCTGCGCCAAAGCCGGTATTCCATTCATTGTCCTGGACAGACCAAATCCTCTGGGTGGAAGGGTCGTGGAAGGACCTACTCTGGATATGGGCAGGATATTCCGGCATCCATTGCCGTTGCGGCATGGAATGACTTATGGGGAATTAGCCACGATGTGGAATGAAACGGAAGGATTTGGTGTCGATCTGACCGTGATTAAAATGAAGAACTGGAGTCGTTCCATGACCTGGGATGAAACCGGGTTGTTTTGGGTAATGCCTTCACCGAATATGGGCACATTTGAGACGGCTGTGGTTTATCCCGGCCAGTGCCTGTTTGAGCGAACAAATTTATCGGAAGGACGCG
>QQUB01000125.1 GCA_008501835.1 Bacteroidota bacterium | reverse complement strand
ACTTTGAATTTTGTTTTCAGGTAGATATCTGTCAATCCTGCATTAGCATGGCCATTACCAACATAGAAATAATCCATGAAACCGTAGAATTTGTGATTAGTACCATAAAGAGGTGCAAAAGATTTGACCTCCCCTTTAAGGGCATCATCAACTCCAGTACCGCTGGTATGATCTACGCCTATAGTAATTGGTGTAAGTTTTGTTTTATAGGTAAAATTCACAGCCAACAGATAAGCACTGACGTCATTATCAAGGGCATTTTGTCCCATTTGATAATAAAGTTCTGCGCCTACTGATATTTTTTCTGCCTTATAGGTTGGGATCAACGCAAGCGTTTGACGGTAAGCAGTAGTAGAATCTGCTTGCACTTGCCGACCATCATTCTGGGCCAGTGCAGATACATTTAAATCTCCAAATGATTTATTGATCCAAACGAACTGCATGTTTTTATAATTGTTGCGGTTGTAAAAAGTGCCTGAGAGTTTTGTAGGCTCAAAACCTGTTTGGTTAAAGGCCAGACCTAAATCGAATTTAAGTTCTTCTTTTGTATATTTTATCAGAAAAGCGTCGTGGCTGCGGCCTTGTGCTGCCCAGCCTAGGTTGCCAAAAAAGCGCGCATTGTCATAATCCAAAGCCATGCGTCCCATTTTAGTGGACCACATTGAGTTGAAACGATATTCTCCCCATGCTTCATAGATATTGCTGAGGGCCGCGTCATCTTTGTAAATTTGATTGACATTACCCCATATACGAACATCCTGAATATTGAGGTGTACACGGAATTTTTTAGCATTGTAATCGGCAAATAGTCGAGTGCGCTGTTCTATAAAAAAGGCAGCATCTTTGCCTTCTTCTGTCAGGGTTTTAAAGCCGTTCCTGAATTCTGCCCTGGGCCGTACCTGTGCGCCCATTGTTAATTCACTTTCCTGCTGAGCATAGGTTGTAACGCTGGATAAAATGAGGATAGCGATAAAACCAAATTTCAATGATCTTTTCATAAGTTTAGGTTTACTTCGTTTAGTCTGAAAAACGCCGCAATATAGGTACTTTTGTAAATTTCGTATCGAAAAAAAGAACTTATTTTAAGATAAACTTGTCCTTTTTTTAATCAATTGATTATCAGTTAATTGTATGGCATTTTTTACTCCCATTATATGAAATAATTATCATTTTTTTGATCATTAACAAGGCGAAAAGCCTAAAAGGTTTAGGCCTGATTTTTTCGGGTTCATTTTATGTTAAATAGTGTGGATTTATTTAACCTCGGAGAAGTCTTTTAAGGCATAATTGCTGTACTGTTAGGGCAACCCAAATTACAGGATGGAAATGGGGAAAGGCCGGGTGTCTAAGTAATCATTATCCAGACGAAATGCATTACAAAAGGGAGAAGGGTTTTTATTGTCTTAAGGTTGGGAATGTGTTATTGGAATGATCCGGTTATTGTAGGGAGTTCCAAAGCCAAAAAAGCTTGCGCCTTCGGCTTGCCTTCTTTTTATGAAGCCAGCTTACAGAAATGAGATTTCTGACGGAGTTCTAACAAAAAAAGCCTCTTCACAAAAGTGAAAAGGCTTTTAATTGTCTTGAGGTCGGGAGCGGATTCGAACCGCCGTACGAGCTTTTGCAGAGCCCTGCCTAACCGCTCGGCCACCCGACCATTCCAGGAAAAAAGGCTTTCGTCAAAACCTCTATTCCAAAAGCGAACGCAAATATAAAGGTTTTTTTAATTCCATGCAGGTTTTTAGAGTTTATTCCCTAAAAAATTCTCTATGTGACTTTGTGGTTATTAAATTTAACACATAGTCACATAGTTCATATAGTCGCAATGGTCAAAAAGCTAACCCTTTCAATATTGTTTTTCTTCCTATTAAGTAATACTGGATTCAATCAATCCACCACCTTATCTTCTTCCGCCCAGATCAATATCCTCACCTGCGGTCCAGGCAGTTCCATGACCTCCAGGTTCGGGCACACGGGGCTTGAGGTTATCGATCCGGAACTGGACCTGCATGAGGTTTATAATTTCGGGACCTTCAACTTTAATATCCCATTCTTTTATGTCAAATACCTTAGAGGATCGCTTAAGTATTACCTGGGGATTAAATCCTACGAAGGGTTTCTGGAGAGATACCAGGAAAGGGAGGACCGGACCATCTACCGGCAAGTGCTGGACCTTGATAGTCTGCAGGTCCAAACGATTTACGACCTGTTGCAGGAAGCCAGTCTGCCGGAGAATAAATACTACATATACGATTTTATCCGCTGGAACTGTACCACCAAAACAAAAGATCTGATGGACAGGGCGATCGGTAGTGTCGTCCGTTATGATACTTCTTTTGTGGACAGGAATAAAACTTACAGGAATTACCTGAATACACACCTGTCCCGGGGAGCACTCACCACGGTTGGTGTCAACCTGATCTTTGGGAATAAAACGGATAAGGTACCCTCTTTTGAACAGTACAGTTTTCTGCCGGACAATTACAAGGCAGCCCTGGACCATGCCTTTATAGGAGAAAAACCTTTGGTGAAAAGAACGGAGACCCTCCATGTCAGGACGGCGGCGGGGGAGTCCTTTTTGAAACGTTCTTTTATCGTCTGGGGCATCGTTCTGTTCTTTTTCTTCCTGACCCTTTGGGAATATCGCAGAAAGATGGATTTCAGAAAGCTGGATATCCTGCTTTTCTCCATTGCCGGGTTACTAAGTCTCGTCCTAATTTTCATGTGGTTATTCTCTTCACATGATCCGGCAACCGATAATCCGGATCTGCTATGGCTCACTCCATTGCATTTCATTTTTGTCTTCAACCTGAAAAAGCCTCGCTTCTCCTTTTATTATGCATTGATCCTGGGGTTGGTCATGGTGATCATGCTTGGATATTACCTGTTTGTTGATTTTCAGGATATGGGAGTCTTTGCGTTATTGCTAATACTGCTGATACGATTGGCACGCAGGGGTGTAACTGGTTTTGAAACATTTAAACCCTAGAGCCTGTCTTTCAACATATTTGTTTATTAATTTCATAAAAAATAAACGTTTAAGTTTAATTTGATTGAACAATATTCAACTAATATGTTTATTTTTGTAATTGAAATTAGTTGAATTATGCGAAATCAAAATAAATTACTGATCGAACAACTGGACAGGAAGCTGAAGCCCTTTATTCCTGTTAAAGATGTGCAGGTGCCGCCCCAGGGGTGGGTCCGGACCATCCGCACGACCTTGAATATGACGTTGTCCCAGTTAGGCAGGAAATTGAATATGTCTTCCCAGGGGGTTCAGCGTCTGGAACAAAGGGAGGCCCATGGAGCTGTTTCCATAAAAACTTTAAAAGGCGTTGCGAAAGCCCTTGATATGCAGTTTGTTTACGGATTTGTACCTAATGAAGGATCCATCGAGAAATTGGTGGATTCCAAGGCCCGGAAACTGGCTATAAGAATAGTCATGCGTACTAATCAGAACATGAAACTTGAAGACCAGGGTACCAGTGACAAAAACATAGAAAAGGCAGTGGAAGAATTGACAGATGAGATCAAACGGGAAATGCGCAAATCGTTATGGGATTAAAACTCGAATACCACGACGGCCAGACCCCGCTGGATGAAGATGAAAAGGAAGGCTTGATCGTAAAGTCGATTACCACCCAGGGGGAACTGGATGAGCTGGAACAATTGAATATAGAAAAAGCAGTAATCTGGACGATCTCTAAAAAATTCAGGAAGGAGGAAATCCTTTCAGAATCATTTGTCAGGCAACTCCACAAAAAAATGTACGGAGATGTCTGGAATTGGGCAGGCCAGTTCCGGACAACGGGAAAGAATATTGGCGTAGACTGGTTTGTTATTGGAATAGAGCTCAAATGCCTGTTGGATGATACCTTATACTGGATTGAAAATGAAACTTACCCTCCAGACGAAATTGCCATCAGGTTCAAACACAGGCTGGTCAGTATTCATTGTTTTCCAAATGGAAACGGCAGACATTCCCGCCTCATGGCAGACATCATAATCGAGACCATTTTTGAGCAACCGGTATTTTCCTGGCATCATTCCAATATGGTCAAACCGGATGAAACGAGGAGAAAGTACATTTCGGCAGTGAAGCTGGCGGATGTAGGAAAGATTGAACCACTGCTGGAGTTTGCCCGAGGATAGATAACTATGTGACTAGGTGTTTCTACCCATTGTCGCCAACCATAAAAAGCAAAAATGAAAAACAAAATCCTGGCCAGCGAAGACGAGTCAGTTCATAAATGGCTTTATTATATCCATCATCCGGAGGAAGTCCTGTGGCAAGGCGGACCGCAAAAACGAGACTTTAGACCCAATGCAAAAAAAGGGTTTATCTATTTGGTTTTAGGAGGCCTGGAAGATTTGTTTATTTTTCTGCTCACTTTTTTTATCCTTGCCATTATTTTGTCCATGGTAAAAATGGAAGGAATCCTGATGATAAAACTGGCCATTTTTGTCATTGGATTGATATTGCCTTTTCTCGTCAATTATCTCAATGATAATTACCGACAACGCACCCAATACATGATTACCCGTGATGGGTTGTTTTTTCGATTAGGTAAAAGCCGGAGGAAAATTCACTACCATTTTATCCCCTTCGAAAACATCGTAAAGGCATCCTATGAAGAATATCATGATAAAAGCGGGGTGCTCCACTTCTTTGTAAAAGAACAGGTTGACTTTAAAACCGAGGAATTTCACTCCGGGCGATTGCGTTATCACCCTACTTTCGAGTCTATTGGCAATGTAATTGAAGTTTGGAACCTGTTTAATGAAACCAAAGCCAGGTACATCCAACCAGATCCAGTAGAATGGTCTGTTCCAAATTCGGAAATAAATGTGACCGAAAAGAAAAGCCTCGTAAAAACCGCATTTTTAGTGGTTCAAAGTGTACTGGTGATAATTATGTCTCTGTACGTCTTTGACTTTTATTTTTTGTCTCCCCAAACGACCGTGGATCAATTAGCCGAAATCAAAACTAATCAACAATGGTATCGAAACCATACCACGCCAACAGGCGGCGGGTACCTGACCAAAAAAGGATTACGGTTTAGTATTTCCGATTTTACCTTTCACAAAAAAGAAAACCTGGATATGGAAATCACTTACAGCCCGGTATTTCGGTCTGTGAAAGATGTCAGGATTGATGGGGTCAGTTTTAAGAAAAGACTGACTTCCGATCTGAATGGTTTTTTGTCGGGTTTCCATTTCGTTACCTTATTTGTACTGCTTGGAAGCAGGATCCTGGTGGATAGAAAAGAAACCCTGACCAATGATTTTTTACTAAGGGTAGCTATTTCCAATGTAGTATTTTTGATGATGAGTGGAATAATTTGGTTCCTCCTCGGGTAATTGGATGCTATGTCGGAGATTAGCCCAATATGGGCTTTGAGAACTTGAGTTCAAAATTGGATACCCTTAAATTCAACCATAAATTTTTAAACAAATGAAACGACCCTGATATTTTTTAATCATAAATTTCACATAGGGGGATGATTAAAAAATTTCATGGGAGAGCGAAGCGGTTACATCTGTGCAGAAAATTTTCTGCATTTTTTACCGCAGAAAATTTTTAAACAGATGAAAACAAAATTATTACTGACCTTTCTTTTTACCAGCCTATTCATCAATTGTACATTTGGCCAGGGAGATTTTAATATAAAAGCCCTAAGCAATGGTGACTATTGTGTCTTTGGTTTTTTTGCCGGAGAGTTGAATTTCAATAACGGAGATACTATCGGCGATTATTACAGTACTGATGAAGGGTATTTTTTGGCCATGTTTGATTCTTTGGGTACGACAAAGTGGGTGAAGCATCTAAAAACAAAAAGCCTGAATTGTTGGGGGCACTGCCCGGGTACAGGCCTCGAAGTAGACTTGCAGGATAATATTCTAATTTCCGGCCACTTTTATGATACCCTATGGATGGATAACCTCAATTACGTGGAACCTGAGGGAGTGTTTGTTGCAAAGTACGACAATGATGGGAATTTCATTTGGGTTAAGGAAGCGTATATTTCAAATGGTATGGCGGTTGATCTGGATACGGATTCCCTGGGCAATGTTTATTCAGCTGGAATTTACTCAGGAGGAAGTCTGTATTTTGAAGGTCTGCCGTTGCTACCAGGGAGTAATTTAACACGCAGGCTTTTTGTAGTTAAATTTGATGCTGATGGTAATGGAGAGTGGATAGTTCCCATTAGGGGGTTTACTACATCTTCCAACAATTTATATTTAAGTCTATATGGATTAGAGGTTGACAGAAAAGGAGGAGTATATATCACTGGAGTATTTGGTGGGGAGTCCGGTTATATGAAATTCGGAGATCTGCTTCAATGGACCACTTCAGGCAGTTCCTATGAAACTTTTCTCGCCAAATGTGATTCATCAGGAATTCCGGAATGGTTGACAAAAATTAATTGTGCAAATACTTGTTATCCGAGCAAAATGTCCATGGATACTTCTGATAATTTATTCCTTTCAGGGTTTTACAGGGGTTCTGCAACTTTTGATACATTACCACCTATAACGGTAAATAATCAGGATATGGATGTCTTTTTAGCCCGGTATGATACCTTGGGACATGCTGTCTGGGTAAGGAGCGGGGCTTTTGGAGATGAATATCATTTAAATGGTATAGGAGCAATGGCCGCAGATGATATGGGGAATACCTATTTGACTGGGGTGTCGGGAGCAGGGGCTATTGAATTTGAACCTTTACCTGTAGTGGAAGAATCAGGAGCTTTCTTTGTCAAACACGACATTAACGGAGAGGCTATTTGCCAGATAATCCCATTTTGGGCAATGGTCGATATTGATGCAACAACTGAGGGTAATCTATATTCTATCACTGGTAGTTTTGATCTTCCACCCGGTTCTTATGAACCACAATACGCTCATATTTTTAAATGGGATGACAATTGTAATCTGTTGTGGGAAAGTACTATTGAACAAAATTTCGAACCGATTATTTGGAGTACAGAAAACATTAATTCCAATAATGGAATGGAAGTTTTCCCCAACCCCTCATCAGGGAACTTTACAGTAAAATGGAAAGAAAATTTTACGGAAACAGCCCAAATGCTAGTGTTTGACCAACTGGGAAAATTGATAACTTCTGTACAGATACCTTCCGGAATCAATGTAATGCAATTGGAACTTAGGGGACAACTTCCAGGCATTTATTTTTTGAAAGTAACGACAAAAAACAGAACTTACCTTCAGAAGATCATAAAAGAGTAATTTGCTATCTTACACTTTTTAGTTTTTCGCTGATTTTTTTGAGATTCACCTCATTTTCTGCGTTTATCTGCGTTATCTGCGAGAACAAACCATGCTTTTATGAATATTTCTCTAAAAGTGTAAGGTGTAGTAAAGAGTAACCGTAAAAACAGTATCATGTACAAATTCCCCCTTTTCTTGCTTATCGTCCTTTTCACTTTTCCATCCATTTTATCAGCCCAGGATTGCAATTGCACCATCGCTGAAGTACAAAACAACACCGTAATCCCCTGTGATTTGGTCATCGGTGAAACCGTGACAGTCTCCACTGCCGAAGAACTCCGCCTGGCCATCATTCAGGCCAATAATGTAGGAGGTAATATGACAATTCTAATCGAAGATGGCACTTACCAGATCGCCTCTACTGCCTGGTATCCATACATCACTGCCAATGACCTCGTCATCAGAAGTGTATCCGGTAATCGTGATAATGTAATCCTCACAGGGAATGGAATGATGAGTGTTTCTCCAGGCACGGAAAACGGCCTGTATGCTACCGGAAATAATATCACCATTGCAGACCTGACGATCAAGGAAGTCGGTAACCACGGAATTGCTGTTGACGGCGATAATCTTTTTGTTCATAACGTGAAAATCCAGAATACCTTTGAACAAATGCTGAAAGGCACCAGTGGCGGGGACGGTGGTTCAGACAACAGCATTGTCCAGTGTAGTTTATTTGAATACCCTTCCGGGGAAGGACCTCAGTTTTACATCGGAGGACTGGATATTCATATGGGTGACGGCTGGATCGTGAGAGATAATATTTTCAAAAACATCCAAAGTCCGTCCGGTTCCCTTGCCGAGCATGCGATTCATTTCTGGAACCATTGTTCCGATAATACTATCGAAAGAAACTGGATCATCAATTGCGATCGCGGGATTGGTTTTGGGTTAGGGAGCAGCCCGAATGAAGGTGGTGTGATCAAAAACAATATGATCTATAATGATGGAACCGGAGTTTTTAACGACGTGGGTATTGGTCTCGAAACTTCTCCGGGCACAAAGGTTTTCAACAACACCATTTTTCTTACCGATTACCCCAATGCCATCGAGTATCGTTTTGAAGCGACCCAAAATGTAGATATTGCCAACAACCTTACCAATAAAGCAATAACTTCTCGTAACGGAGGACAGGCTACTTTGATCACAAATATGGAAGATGCTGTTGAGGATTGGTTTGTGAATGTTGGCGAAGGTGACCTGCATTTGGCGGACCTCAATCCAGCCATCGTTGACCAGGGGACTATTCTTGAGGAGGTTGTCCTTGATTTTGATCAGACTGCCAGACCTCAGGGGACTGCTCTGGATATTGGAGCGCATGAATGGCTGCAGCCGCAAAATGCGGATTTTCCCGGAGGAAATATTTTGAATGTTCAGGTGTTCCCAAATCCTGCTGCTGAAAAAATGACCATTGAGATAACATCCGAAATTCCGGTAAGAATTTCCATCCTCGACATACTGGGTAGGCCAGTTTGGACAAACAATTTACATTCCTTTGACAATGATGTGGAGGTTGATGTTTCCGATTGGCCGAATGGGTTGTATTTTTGCGAAATTGTTGATTCTGATTTTAGCCTTTTGGAAGTAAGAACCATGATTATAGGACATTAAATGTCTGTTTCAATCTGTTTTATCAGTTCAATCTGTGTTCTATAAAAATGGAACGCGGATTTTAACGGATCGAACGGGTAGCAACTGATTAAAATAAATCTGGAATCATAATCAAACAATTTGGATCTGTTTGAAACCGGAAAATATGTCTGACAAAAATTTACCTAAATATTACTCGGCTGTAGAAGAAAAGTTGAATATTCTCACCCACGGCTTTGGCGCTTTATTGGCGATTGTAGCTCTCGTACTACTCGTGGTTGAAGCAAGTAGTAAGGGAAGCACTTTGCAATTGGTCAGTTTTGCGGTTTTTGGCGTAAGCCTGATTGTATTATACACAGCTTCCACCGTTTACCACAGCGCTAAAAAACCTGACCTAAGAAAGAAACTTCGCATTTTAGATCATACCGCGATTTATGTACTCATTGCAGGTACATATACACCCTTTACATTGGTAACGCTGGAAGGAACTCTGGGCTGGACAATCTTTTTCACTTCCTGGGGCATTGCCCTCACCGGCATTACCCTCAAACTCTTTTTTACCGGAAGATTTGATGTATTGTCGACTATCATGTACGTTTTCATGGGCTGGATCATCATTTTTGCCATCAAACCTCTGATGAACAACCTGGCGGCTGAAGGTCTGAATTGGTTGTTTGCCGGAGGAATTGCCTATACCGTTGGTGCCATTTTATACAGTATAAAAAAGATAAAATTCAACCACGCCATCTTCCACGTTTTTGTACTGGCCGGGAGTTTTTGTCATTTTATGGCGGTGTATTTTTATGTTACTCCTTAAAGGAGGAAAACTACTAATCCGGTGAATTTTATTTGCCCTGGAAAAAGTTATACCGCAGAGAACCACGGAGCAGCGCCGAGTACCGCCGAGGAAAAACTCTCAGCGGTACTCCGCGCTTCTTCGCGAAACTCCCGACCTCAGGTACGGGATGTCATTTTATTCCATCTGCGTAACAGCTATTATTTGGTGAACAATACTTTTGCGGAAGAATTAATACCGCCAAGGAAAAAACGCTAAGTCTCAGCCCGACTTTCAATAATAAACTTCTAAGAACACCTTTTTCCCAATACTATCCCCCAAATCTGGTTTTTGTCGTAAATTAACTTTTTCATGACTCTGACGGGTTTATGAGCTAACCAACTAAAGTGAAAAAGGCATGGCAAATTTTACAAAGTTCCTTGTTTCCATATTAATGACCTTTGTCCTTTCCAGTTGTGGAGAAACGACTGAAAATAGTCGAAATGACGGTCCCCCAAATATTATCTTCATCATGTCCGATGATCATGCCTATCAGGCCATCAGCAGTTATGACGGGCGGCTGAATCAAACTCCGAATATTGATCGATTAGCAGACGAAGGAATGCGATTTACTCAAAGCTTTGTCACCAATTCCATCTGCGGCCCAAGCCGTGCAGTCATGCTTACCGGAAAGTACAGCCACGTCAACGGTCACATCGATAATAACGTAGCATTTGATGGAAGTCAGCAAACCTTTCCCAAACTTTTGCAAAAGGCAGGTTACCAGACGGCGATTGTCGGAAAGTGGCACCTGAAAAGCGAACCGACCGGCTTTGATTATTACAATATCCTTCCCGGTCAGGGACATTATTATAACCCGGATTTTATCGAAAACGGTGAACGAAAAAGAATCCCAGGATACGTAACTGATCTGACTACGGATTTTGCCATCAACTGGCTAAATGATAGAGATGAAAACAAACCCTTTTGCCTTCTCGTACACCATAAAGCTCCGCATCGTAATTGGATGCCTGCACCTGAATACCTGAACAAATACGACGACGTGGAATTCCCGCTGCCGGAAACTTTCTTTGACAATTATGAAACCCGGGGCTCCTCTGCAAGAGAGCAAACCCTGAGTATTGGTGATGACATGCAATTGGCCTATGATATGAAAGTGCCGCAACTGTATCGTAAGACCCAACCGGAAAGCAGACAGACAGCGGACAGCACGGCTTGGGGATTGATTGCCGGAAGGATGAGTGAGGAACAAAGATCAGCATGGAACAAAGCCTATCAACCCAAAAATGACGAACTGATCAAGGCCGAACTCAGTGGCGACGATCTTACCGTGTGGAAATATCAGCGTTATATGCAGGATTATCTGAGCTGCATCGCTTCCGTTGATGATAATGTTGGCCGTCTGATGGATTACCTGGAGGAACGGGGCCTTTCAGAAAACACCATTATAGTATATACTTCTGATCAGGGGTTTTATTTAGGAGAACACGGTTGGTTCGACAAACGCTTTATGTATGAACAATCTCTCCGCACGCCATTGATCGTCAGGTATCCAAAAGAAATTCAAGCTACGGTTAATGAGAAGGATATGGTGCTTAATCTGGACTATGCTCCTACATTCCTCGATTATGCAGGCGTGGATATCCCTGAAGATATGCAAGGCACTTCCCTTCGGAAAGTGCTCACCTCCGAAACTTCTGAAGATTGGCGGGAATCCATCTATTACCGCTACTATGAATATCCGGCAGTCCATGCTGTGAAGCGGCATTATGGTATCCGGACCGACAGGTATAAACTCATCCATTTTTATTACGATGTGGATGAATGGGAATTTTATGATCTGCAGGAAGATCCAATGGAAATCAATAATATCTACAATGATCCCAATAATGCTGATCTGATACAGGATCTCAAAAACAAGCTGACTGCTCTTCAGGAACAATATCAGGATACCGAAGGAGACCTATTCCTTCCTCAACCGGATGTCGAAATAGATCACCTTGGGAAAGGTGGTGCCGTCACATTAAAAAACCCTTTTCACCCAAAATATCCCGGAGGAGGTCCCGATGGTCTCACCAATGGTTTGCGCGGGGCAGATATGGGGTTTCTGTATAGCAAATACGATGCCTGGCAGGGTTTTGAAGGCGTGGATATGGAAGCGGTAGTTGATCTAAAAGTGTCCATGGAGATCAGCAGCATTTCCTGTGGGTTTTTGCAAAAGAATAATGCCTGGATCTTTTTACCCAAAAAGATTTCGGTCTTTACCTCTACCGATGGGGAGGAGTTTAAAAAGCTAAAGGAATTCAAAAGTTCCACACCCAAAAAATTTGCACCTGACAAAAGGGAGGAATACACCGTTGAGGTAAAAAATAAAACGGTCAGGTATATAAAAGTCATTGCCGAAGCAATTGGTAACTGTCCGGAGTGGCACCCCGGGGCCGGAGGGAAAGCCTGGGTTTTTGCAGATGAAATTATCGTGAAATAAAAATATTGGATATGAAATCCTTTTTTGGGAAAAGTATTATTGGTTTGATGAAAACCACAATTGCCGTTTTTATTTTGGCATTATTGGCCAGTTGTTCAGAACAAAAAGAAACATTGCCCAACATCGTCCTTATTTTTATCGATGATCAGGGCTATGCCGATGTTGGTGTTTATGGTGCTCAGGGGTTTGAAACTCCCCACCTTGATCGATTGGCAGCAGACGGCATGCGATTTACGGATTTTTATGCCTCAACCGCTGTGTGCAGTGCCTCCAGAGCATCGCTGTTGACAGGATGTTACCCACCAAGGGTAAGTATCTCAGGAGCATTAAACCCATATGCAAAGGTAGGTCTGAACCTTGAGGAAGAGACCATCGCTGACCTGGTCAAGAAAAAAGGATATGCTACGGCCATTTATGGTAAATGGCATCTTGGGCACGATTCCCTTTTTCTGCCATTGAATCAGGGCTTTGACGAATATTTCGGATTACCCTACTCTAATGATATGTGGCCGGTAGGTTTTGATGGTGTACCAAATGGGAAAAAAAATTATCCGGCGCTGTCTTTGATCGAAGGCTATCAGAAAGTAGAAGAAGTCTGGACGCTGGATGATCAGTCAACCTTGACTACCCGTTATACCGAGCGCGCGGTGGAATTCATCAAAAAGAACAAAGACAACCCGTTCTTTTTATATGTTCCTCATTCCATGGCACATGTGCCTATCGCCGTTTCGAAAAAATTCAAGGGCAAAAGTGAACAGGGCCCTTACGGTGATATGACGATGGAACTCGATTGGTCGGTTGGAGAGATTGTAAAGGCACTCGAAGAAAGCGGCATTGATGATAATACACTGATCATCTATACGAGTGACAATGGCCCCTGGCTAAACTTTGGCAATCACGCCGGAAGTGCTTTGCCGCTTCGTGAAGGAAAAGGCAATATGTGGGAAGGGGGCCCGAGAGTACCTTGTATAGTAAAATGGCCCGGACACATTGAACCGGGTTCGGTTTGTGAATCCATTGCTTCCACCATTGATGTATTGCCCACCATATCAGAGATAACCGGAATACCTATGGCCGGAAAGAAGATCGATGGGGTGAGTATTTTGCCTCTGTTGGAAGGACAGGAAGGAGCCAATCCAAGGAATACGTTTTTGTATTATTACGACAAGGGATTGTGTGCTGTCAGAGAAGGAGACTGGAAACTGGTTTTCCCGCATTCCTATCGTTCCTACCTTGGTGTGGAGCCCGGAATGGATGGTTTTCCGGGAAAATACGCCCGTGGTCAAAGTGGTTTGGAATTGTACAATCTCAGGGAGGATATCAGTGAGCAAAATAATGTGATCGAACAGCACCCTGAAATTGTACAACGCCTTCAGGAAATTGGCGAACAGGCTCGTTTGGAGATGGGGGATGCATTCCTGAAGATTAAAGGAAAGGAAGTCCGCGAGCCGGGAAGACTAGGGCCAGCCAGAGATACAAAAGTAACCCACAAGGCCCAGGGGAAATCAGTACAATTGATCACCCAACCGCACGATAATTATCCTGGAGAAGGAGGCGTTACACTGACTAATGGATAACTGGGATCATTTGATTTCAAAG